>NZ_JANSIK010000122.1:0-25834 GCF_047462035.1 Synechococcus sp. R5-15
TGGCCCTGTTCACCCCCTGATGATCCATCCAGTGGCGCAGGCACTTGTTGCGCACGAACTGGGCAGTCCGAATGGCCTCATCCAGGGCTTGGTACTGCTGGGCTGTGCCGTTGAGGAGCTTGGCTTCGAGGACGCGCATGAGCCTATTTTATCAAAGGTCTAGCAAGATAAAAGCCGCTCTTGTCGCGTCAGCGGGCCGTAGGCCTTAGGGCGGGGCTTCAGACCCAGTTTTTTGGTAAAGCCAAACTACCCTCCCCAGCAGCTTTTTTCTTAACCGAAAGTTAACCCTAGGCCCAATCTGGAGCCACTGCACCACCGACACCAGCGTTCCGGGAAGGGGCTGAAGAAGCTAGGGCTGCTGCTCCTTTGAAGAGGGAGAGGGGGGATAGAGCAGAGCTTCCAGCTCCTGCAGCGCTTGCTCCAGGTTGTCGTTGACAATCACGTAGTCAAATTCGTCTTGGGCATCCAATTCCTTGCGGGCCTGTTCCAGGCGGCGCTCGATGCTGGCCTCTGAGTCTTGTCCGCGCTCGCGGATGCGACGTTCCAGCTCTTCCAGAGAAGGGGGACAAAGAAAGATGCGAATGGCATCTGGGTACTGTTGCCTCACCTGACGGGCCCCCGCCAGCTCAATTTCCAGCAGCACATCCTGACCCTGGTTAAGTTTTTGGAACACGATCTCGCGGGGAGTGCCGTAAAAGTTGCCCGCATACTGTGCCCATTCCAACAGCTCGTTGGCTTCAATCAAGTTGAGAAATTCCTCCCGACTGCGAAAGTAGTAGTTGACGCCTTCCTGTTCGCTGGGGCGGGGGGGGCGGGTGGTGACCGAAACCGAGAAATACAACTCGGGGTGGCGCTGGCGCAACTGGTTGACCAGCGTACCCTTACCCACTCCGCTGGGCCCTGTCAAAACCACCAAGCGACCGCGCGGGGTAGGAGCCGGAAGGGATCCCTGCTGCTGCGTACACTCAGAGGGAACTGGGGTAGGAGAGGCTGGCATAGACAGAGACCGACGCAAGACGGCTGGGCAATTGACTTGTTTGGGTTGGTTTTAGGATATCTCACTCCTGGTTCCTCAGACGGCTCACAGCGATGGCTTTCACTCGGTTTCGTCTGGCAAACCGGGCTTGGCCGTCAGGAAGCGGTTGGCAACGGTTTCGGGTTGGATGGCGGAGAGGATGACGTGCCCGGAATCGGTGATGATGACAGCGCGGGTACGACGACCATAGGTAGCATCCACCAACTGGCCCCTCTCGCGGGCATCGCTGATGATGCGTTTGATGGGAGCTGACTCGGGACTGACAATGGCGACCACACGCCCAGCGGCGACGATGTTGCCAAAGCCAATGTTGATTAGGCGGGTATCCATGGAGTGATGAGCGAACCTAACGGCTGTCCGGCCAGCGACCTTCATTAAGGTAGCAAATGGGGCTCTTTCGCGGGTTTGCTACAACGACACCTGAGTTCTCGGCCAATGGGGCAGTGGGTTTCGGCGACAAGTCCCGTTCGGGTGAGCCGCAAAAAGGCTGTGGTTGCATAACAAGCTGCACCCTCCCAAACAACTTGCCCTGTTTATCGAGGACGGTAAAATCGTCAACGCCAAGCAACTTCAACAGAACTTTAAGAGAACTTTAAGCCTCAAAGGCGGTAAGTGTGATAGGCAGTTTGAGTGGGCTCGGAAAACAGTAAAGATCGACCCAGCACCCCAAGCTTGAATGGTTCCTCGCCTATGCTTGACCTGACTTGGCTGGATCCCCTTGTCCAGCACTTTCAACTGGGGGATCCAGAGCCACCCGAAGCCATCCGAGTGGGCCTCATTCACCAAACTTGGAAACTCAACACCTCTGAGGGATCCTTCATCGTCCAGCGCCTTCATCCCCGATTTGATCCTGCTGTCACCGAAGATGGTCAAGCCATCGGCCAATGGCTGAGACAACACGGCTTCCCCGTCCCCCAATTCCGCCGCGCTCGCGATGGATCCCTGCACTTGTCCTGGGCAGAAGGGCTGTGGCGGGTCATGGATTGTCTGCCGGGATCCTGTCACCCAACTCCTCCCAATTGGGGCTATCTGGAAGAGGCGGGGGCAGCCGTTGGACGCCTGCATCGACTCTTGGCCCAGATGGACTATCGTTTTCGCTTCCAGATCCCGCATTTTCACGATACGGCTCACCTTTGGCAACAGCTACGCCAGTATGAGCCGGCCCCAGAAGTGCAGGCAGAATGGCAGTTTTTAATCGAAACTGTGCCCAATCTTCTGCTGCCCTCGGGGATCCCAACTCAAATCATCCATGCCGATCTCAAGTTCAACAACTTTTTGTTCGATGAGCAGGGGCGATTTGTGGGCCTGGTGGATCTGGACACCTTCATGTATCACAATCTCTATGTTGAATTGGGGGATGCCCTGCGCTCCTGGGGCAAACGAGGAAATACCCTTCAGCCAGAGGCGATCCTGGCCGGGTTGCGGGGCTATGCCCAAACCGGGAACCTGCACGCCCTACAACCGGAACTCCTTCTCCAAGGGATCCAACTGATTACCCTGGAATTGGGGATGCGCTTTTTGCAGGATTGGTTTGAAGACGCTTACTGGAATTGGGATCCCCAGCGCTACCCCAGCCGCAAAGCCCATAACCTGGCCCGCTGCCAACAGCAAATTTGCCTCTATCAAGACCTAACCCAGAGGGCACCCCAACTGTTGGAGTCCATGCGCGCCCTTTTGTCTTGTGAGCAGCGGAAAGAGGGAAGGTAGCCAACAGGTTTGCCCAGCTTTTGACAGCTCGTTTTGGGATCTGCTACCGCGGCATAGGAATGAAACATTTCTAAATATTTCTGTGGCATTGCTTCCCGACTCTCCTCCCCCAGAGGGAGAGGGGCTGGGGGCGGTCGCGAAACGCCTAGGAAGTGTCTCAATCTAGTTTCAAATGACGATAACGCTCAATCTCGACTTTGACTTGGATCGCAATGGTCGGGAACACGCTCCAAGCTCCCCTAGGCGGTTTGCACTTGGCGCACCAACCCAGTCGTTTTCAGAGCAGCCAAAGCCCGATCCCGGTAACGGCCATAGCGCTCCTGCTTGTTGCGAAGCTTGCGCCCCTCCAAATCCGGCAACAGCCCAAAATTGGCCGGCATCGGCTGAAAGTGCCTGGGATCGGCGCTGCTGATGAACTGAAACAGGGATCCCATCATTGTTTCGGGGGGCAGCGTGATCAAGGGCAACCCCAGAGCCAGGCGGGCGGCGTTCTGTCCGGCCAACCATCCCCCTGCCACCGCGCAGGCATAGCCCTCGGTGCCCACCAACTGGCCGGCGGCAAACAGCGTGGGTCGGCGACGAAATTGCAAGGTCGGCCACAGAAGCTGGGGCGAATTCAAAAATGTATTGCGGTGCATCACCCCAAAGCGGACAAACTCCGCCTGTTCCAGGCCGGGGATGAGGCGAAAGACCCGCTGCTGTTCTCCCCATTTCAAGTTGGTTTGAAAGCCCACCAAGTTCCACAGCTGCCCTGCTTTGTCCTCTTGCCGCAACTGCACCACCGCGTAAGGACGGGATCCCGTGCGCGGATCCACCAGCCCCACCGGCTTCAAGGGGCCGAAACAGAGGGTGTCTTTGCCCCGGCGCGCCATTTCTTCAATCGGCAAGCAGCCCTCGAAAAACTTGCGCTCCTCCCGTTCAAAATCCTTGAGGGGCGCCTGCTCTGCCTCCACCAGCGCCCGCCAAAACCGTTCGTACTCCGCTTCCGTCATGGGGCAGTTGAGATAGGCTGCTTCCCCCTTGTCGTAGCGGGAAGCCTGAAACACCACCGCTCGGTTCAACGAATCCCCGGTAACAATGGGGCTAGAAGCATCGAAAAAGCTCAGGTACTCCAGGCCCGTAAAGGCTTGCAGTGCCTTGGCCAGGGGATCGCTGGTCAGAGGGCCGGTACAGAGGACGGCAATGCCCTCCGGGATCTCCGTCACCTCCTCCCGACGCAGGGTGATGCGGGGATGGTTTTGAATGGCTTCCGTGAGAGCCTGGCTGAAGCGGGCCCGATCCACTGCCAATGCCCCTCCTGCCGGCACTGCATGGCAATCCGCCGTCGCGATCACCAGGGATCCCAGTTGTCGCAGTTCTTCCTTGAGCAGCCCTGCCGCCCGATCGCTGGCCGCAGCCCCAAAGGAGTTGCTGCACACCAGCTCCCCCAACTGATCGGTGTGATGGGCCGGGCTCTGGCGCACGGGGCGCATCTCCGAAAGAATGACAGGCACTCCTAACTGGGCAATTTGCCAAGCAGCTTCTGTCCCCGCCAACCCCCCGCCCACAACATGGATGGGGGCGAAGGCTCCCGCTCGTGCAAGCGGGCTGCAAGCCCTTGGGTTAGTTGGAGGGTTCATCACAACCTCCGGGAGGGAAGAGAAGAATGGAGCGCACCCTGCTAGGGCCGGAAACGGCTCAGGTCAAACCCACTATGGTGACATACTCCCGCACTCATGCTGACGCAAAGCACTCCGCGCTGCTAAAGCGAAAGAGTGTGCGCTTCTCGCTTCAACGGGGAGCTATCACAAGAACCCTCAGCGAGCAGACACGGAATGTCCCACCGCGTAGCTGTACCAGATTCCGGCAAAGCCGTTTTGTACAGCCAGGTTGATTATAGAACAAAGACCGCCTTTCATCCCGACCCTTACGCTGAGGCATAGCGCTCCGCGCCGCTAAAGTGGTTGCGTCGCGTTGCGTAGCAATAAGGAGGGCGGAGCTTCTGGGCGGATTAGCTAACCCTCAGCATGGCCCGACCTGCACGAGGCAAGTGACCCAGAGGCGGGATACGCTACTATAAGTACCCGCTGACACCCAGGATCCCGACCCATGACGGAAACGGCTGACCTTTGGCCACAGCTTTTGGGGCAGTTGCTGGATCGGCAATCTCTCAGCGAAGCCCAAGCTGAACAGTTGATGAACGGTTGGCTCCAGAACCAAGTGCCAGATGTGGTGTCGGGGGCGATTCTGGCGGCCCTGCAAGCCAAGGGTGTGAGCGCTGGTGAACTGGCCGGCATGGCACGAGTGCTACAGCGGGCTTCGCTGGGATCCCCGCTGGACTTGCCTCTCCTGGTGGATACCTGTGGCACCGGCGGCGATGGGGCCGGCACTTTTAACATTTCCACGGCGGTGGCCTTTGTGGTCAGTGCAGCCGGGATCCCGGTGGTTAAACATGGCAACCGTTCCGCCTCTGGCAAGGTCGGCTCGGCGGATGTGCTGGAGGCCCTGGGGGTGAACTTGGGGGCTGAGCCAGAGCGGGTGCGGGCGGCTGTGGCGGAAGTGGGCATCACCTTTTTGTTTGCTCCCCAGTGGCACCCGGCCATGCGGGCGGTGATCCCCTATCGGCGGGCCCTCAAGGTTCGCACCATTTTCAACCTGTTGGGGCCCTTGGTCAACCCCCTCTATCCCAACCGCCAGGTGATCGGGGTTTACGCCCAGGAGCTGGTGCCGGTAATGGCAGAGGCCCTGCGCCTGTTGGGACGGGAAGGGGCCATTGTGTTGCACAGCCGCGAAGGTCTCGACGAGGCCGGTCTGGATCAACCCACCGATCTGGGCATCCTGTCCGGTGGGCTGGTACGGACGGAAGTCTTGAACCCTGCAGATTACGAGCTGACCCTGGCACCCACCCAAGCTCTCAAGGGGGGGGATGTGGCGGAAAATGCCGCCATCCTCACCCAAGTTCTCCAGGGATCCGGGACGCCTGCCCAGCAGGATGTGGTGGCCTTGAATGCTGCTTTGGCCCTGCAGGTGGCCGGAGTGGCCCCCGATTGGAGAGCCGGGATCGCCCAAGCTCGCGAGATTCTCGCCAGGGGTGCCGCTTGGGATCGCTTGCAACAGCTGGTTCATTTTCTCAAGGCTTGATGCCGGTAGGAGCCCAGGAGAGGGCGACAGGGATCCCACCTGAGCCTAGGGCTAAAACTCCCGCCCTCGCCCAAAGGCCAGAACTTCATCCACCCCCAAGCGAGGCTTGCGCGGCAGGTTACCCGCTGCCGCATATCCAACCGCCAGCAGCATCACCGGCACGTAGCGGTCGGCAATGCCGAACTCCCGCTTTACCCCTTCCGGATCAAAGCCGATCATCGGCCCGCTCACCAAACCCTTGGCCTGAGCCGCGATCATCAGCGCCATGGCAGCCATCGCCCCAGAGCGAATCGCTTCATCCCGCGCCAAGGTGGGATTGTGGAGATAGGTTGCCTGGGCCATGTTCACCCAGCCTTCCGCTTTTTCGGGGGGGAGGATCCCGGCAGCAACGCTTCTTT
Organism: Synechococcus sp. R5-15; assembly: GCF_047462035.1. Classification (NCBI taxonomy): domain Bacteria; kingdom Bacillati; phylum Cyanobacteriota; class Cyanophyceae; order Synechococcales; family Synechococcaceae; genus Synechococcus; species Synechococcus sp. R5-15. The sequence goes on from NZ_JANSIK010000122.1 coordinate 6,262, forward strand.
GCACAATTTCAGGCAGTTTCTCATACCCCCGCAGATCCCCCAGGATGATAAACACCACCGATGCATCCGCCACCTTCTGTTGGTTGTAGGCCAGAGATTTGAGGCGCTCTTTGTCTTCCGGGTCGGTGACCGCAACAAACCGCCAGTGCTGAATGTTGAAGGAAGAAGGAGCTTCCGTAGCATAAGCCACCAGCTCTCGGATCTCCGCTTCCGATAAACGGCGGCTGGGATCCAATTTGTCGGCGGAAATGCGCTCTTTCAGGGCAGTTAGGGCGTCCATAGGGATCCTCAAGTGTCGGTAGAAAGGCTGCTCCCCCCAAAGGTAGGGGCAGGATTGGCAAATGGCTATACATTCCGTGTTCAAACGGTCTGTCTTCTTTGTTATCTCCCTTTTATCCAGCCTGTGGCAACCGGGTGAGGCACAAACTGGGCCTTGGCAGGGCAGGCAAGCGGGATCCCTAACGCAAAGGCAGGTATGATGGAAAAACAAACTGGTCTCATCTGGGTCGCCCGGTTAATCGTCGGATTGGTGTGGTTGATGGGGAGAAGCAATCGGTGAACTTCGGTCGAGTGCTGACGGCCATGGTTACCCCCTTTACTGATGAGGGGGAGCTTAACTACGATGAGGCCGCTCGTTTGGCCGATTACTTGGCAACCCACGGCAGTGACGGCTTGGTGGTCTGTGGCACCACAGGCGAATCTCCCACCCTAACCTGGCAAGAGGAGTATGAGCTGTTCCGCGTGGTGCGAGATGCCGTAGCCGGTCGGGCTAAGGTGATCGCCGGGACGGGATCCAACTCCACCCGTGAGGCCATTGAAGCCACAAAAAAGGCCGCTCAACTCGGTTTGGATGGCTCTCTGCAGGTGGTGCCCTACTACAACAAGCCTACCCAGGCCGGCCTTTATGAGCACTTCAAGGCCATCGCCCAAGCCAGTGACCTGCCCATCTTGCTCTACAACATTCCCAGTCGGACAGGGGCCAGTTTACAGCCGGAGACTGTAGCCCAATTAGCAGAATTGGAAACGGTTGTCGCCATCAAAGAAGCCAGTGGTATGATGGATGTAGCTTCGGAAATTCGGCGACTCACTCCCTCGCGTTTCGCCATCTATTCGGGGGATGACTCTCTGACGTTGCCGCTCCTATCTTTGGGGGGGAGCGGGGTGGTCAGTGTAGCCAGCCACCTGGTTGGGTTGCAGTTGCAGGAGCTGATCCAGAGCTACATCAGGGGGCAACACGATCAAGCTTTGGCCCACCACCTGCGCCTGTTTCCGTTGTTCAAGGTTTTATTCATCGAGACCAACCCAGTTCCAATTAAGGCCGCATTGGAGATGCAGGGTTGGCGAGTGGGTCGGGCGCGCCTTCCCCTAGCGCCTCTACAGCCCAGTTCTCTGCAGGTTTTGCGACAGGTGCTTGAAGAGATGGGCCTACTGGCTGAATCGAAGGGATCCGAACAAATGGCGACGAAAGTTTCATGATTGCATTTTTAGGCTTTGCTTCTGCCATGACCACGGTTTTCAGGGGTTTGCAAGGGGCTCTTTTGTGGCGTTTGACCTGTGGGTAAGTGGCTTTTTCCCCGAAAAGCTCTTTCCCAGCTTGGGAAGCAAATAAGTTGCGGCGGCTGAGTTCAGCTTTCACCCACAGCCTTGTTGGGGATAGCTTGTGCCCATTTCTGTTTTTGTTTTTTTACTGTTGAGGATCTAAACCCATATGCCAACACCACGTTCTTCAGTTGCTTCTCGTTCTGTAATCCCACAATCCACCTCTTCCGTTCAGATGATTCCGCTGGGCGGCGAGCGGGAGATCGGCAAAAACACATGGGCCTTCCGCTACGAGGACGACATTATCCTCTTGGATGCCGGTTTGGCTTTTCCCGATGAGAGCATGCACGGCGTGAACATCGTGCTGCCGGACATGACCTACATCAAGCAAAACCGCGACAAAGTGCGGGGGATGGTGGTTACCCACGGCCACGAAGATCACATCGGTGGCATCCCGTATCACCTGCGGGAATTTGATATTCCGGTCATCTACGGCCCCAGATTGGCGCTGGCGCTGCTGGAAGAGAAATTGCGGGAAGTGGGCCTGCTCAACCGCACAGAGCTGCGTCCTGTTGGCCCCCGTGAAATCGTTCCCTTGAGTAAGCACTTTTTTGCCGAATTCATTCGCAACACCCACTCTTTTGCCGATAGCTTTACGGTGGCTCTGCACACGCCTGTGGGCGTCATTATTCAGACCGGCGACTTTAAGATCGACCATACCCCCGTGGATGGGGAGTACTTCGACCTGCAGCGGTTGGCCGAACATGGAGAAAAGGGAGTGCTCTGCCTGATCAGCGACTCCACCAACGCGGAAGTGCCGGGGTTCACCCCCTCTGAAGCCTCAGTGGTGCCCGGTCTCACCAAGGCCATTGCGGGAGCCAAGGGACGGGTGATCATCACCACCTTTGCTTCTTCGGTACATCGTCTCAACTTGGTGCTGCAGATCGCCGAACAGCAAGGTCGGGTGGTGTCTCTGCTGGGCCGCTCCATGCTAAACGTGGTGGCTCATGCGCGGCGCTTGGGCTACATCCGCTGCAAGGACGAGACGCTGCAGCCGATGCATGTGATCAACAGCCTGCCGGATGACCGGGTGATCATCCTCACCACCGGATCCCAGGGAGAACCGCTGGCTGCTCTTACCCGCATCGCCAACGGTGAGCACCCGCAGTTGCAAATCAAGCCAGGAGACACGGTGGTGTGGTCGGCCAACCCGATCCCTGGCAACACGATCGCAGTCTCGCGGGTCATTGACAAGCTAATGGAGCTGGGAGCCAATGTCATTTACGGCAAAGACAAGGGCCTGCACGTTTCCGGCCACGGCTGCCAGGAAGACCAGAAGCTGATGATTGCCCTCACCCGCCCCAAGTTCTTCGTTCCCACCCACGGGGAATACCGCATGCTGGTCAAGCACGCCGAAACCGCCATGAGCATGGGGATCCCGCGGGAAAACATTGTAATCATCGACAACGGCGATGTGGTGGAGGTGAACCGGGAGCGCATTGCCATCACGGGCCGCGTCCCCTCTGGCCTGCAGATGATCGCCGCTTCCCACGATGGAGTGGTGATGGGTGAGATGATGCAGGAGCGGCAGCAGATCGCCAAAGATGGCATGGTGACGGTGGTGATCAGCCTGGACGGCAGCGGCCAGTTGCTCTGCACCCCGCAGGTGCAAACCTTTGGCTTGGCGGGGGAAGGGAACCAACTCAAGGGATCCGACCTGAAACCCCTTCTGGAGAACACCCTTCGGCAAGCGTGGCCCCAATTTGCTCGCTCGCTGGAGCGGGGCAGCCTGGACATCGACTGGGCCGGCCTTAAGGGCGAAGTGGAGCGGGTGGTGCGCCGTTTCTTGCGAGAACAATTGCCCGGCAAGCCCACGGTGGCGGTTTTTGTGCAATCCCCTGAAGAGGAGTCTGTGTCTTCCCTGAGTGTGGAAACCCAACCGGAGCCGGTAGCGGGTGCTCTGGGCCGGCGGCGGCGTTCCTCGGCAGCGGTAGCTGCTTCCTAAAACTGGCCCGTTCTCCGTGGCTGGATCGTCTAAGCGCCTTTGGGATCCCTTGCCGAGCGCAGGGATCCTTCCTATTGTGCCGGCTTGTATCCATCCGTGAGAAAACTGCGGAGGGCAGACTCTGCCGCCGCATCTGGTTGCAGGGATCCCACCTCGCTAAAGGGAGGGCAGCGGGTTTGGGGAGGGAGCGGTTGCCGAAGGGCGCTCAAGAAGGCATCGGCCAAATCGGCGTAGCCCCGGTCGTTGGGGTGAAAGCCGTCGGCCAGCGGGCCGGGAAAGAAGGACTCGCGTCGGTAGGAGCGGGGATCGCAGAGCAAGTCCACCACTGGGATCCCCTGTTGGCTTAAGGGGTTGATGGCCCGTTGCGTGAGGCCAACCGAGATCAGGGAGAGCAGTTGGCGCACGCTGCTGGGTTGCTGCTGACCCAGAGGAATCAGGGCGAAGTTGGGCAGGTTGGCCACCGCCAGGCGAGCTTGAGGGGCACGGGCACGCACCGCTTGCAGCAGGGTTTGGTAATCGGCGGCGAATTGTCGGATCTGCTGATCGACGAAGGGCAAGGGATCCTCACCTTGGAGAGCCCGTTGAGCCGCCGCCAGAGCGATGGCGTTGGTATCGTTTCCGCCCACCCAAATGGTGATCAGGGTGGCATCGGGGGGAAGGCGCGGCACTTGATCCTGCAGCAAATTGGCCGGGATCCCCTGCCTCAGGGCTTGAATGGCGGGGCTGAGCACCGCTCCCGAACGGCCCAAATTGACCAGCTCAACCGGGGCCGGCAAAGACCGGGCCAGGCGGGGCACATAGCCCGTTCCATTGGGGCAGTCCAGGGGCTCTGAGCGCTGGGGTCGAGTGCCGGCGGCGTTGGCTGGGCCATCACAGGAAATGGAGGCGTTGTAGCCAACGGCATCGCTGGCTCCCAGGGCAACGTAGCGGGTGAGGGTGGGTGGGCTGGGCACAACAGGGGATCCAGAACTGGCAGAGCAGGCGGTTAGCCCCAAACTGAGTATCAAAATCAGCAGGGAGAGGAGGAACACCCAGCTGTCTTGTTGTCTTGGAGTCGAGTTTTCTGGGGTTCGGGTGCTGGCATCCTTTGCAGAGAGAGGCATGGGAAAGCGGGCATAGATAGGGCGAGGCGGGAAGCACCCCCAGACAGGCTAGCCAAGGATCCCAAAATTGGCGAGGTATGGTGGGAGTATGCCGCTACGGTTTTGCAAGTCCCGCACCTACCACGATCCCCTGCATGGCGCCATCAGCCTGAATGGAGGGGACGCGGTTGAGGCTCTGCTCATTCGCCTGATCGATACACCGGCCTTTCAGCGGCTGCGCCGCATTCGCCAGTTGGACACGGCCTTTTTTACCTTCCACGGGGCAGAGGGATCCCGCTTTACCCATTCGGTGGGGGTGCTGCAGGTAACGCGGCGGCTGTTCGACAAATTGGCCCATCGCCACCCGGAGCTGCGTCCCTATCGGGCGGTAACCTTGGCCTCGGCTCTGCTGCACGACATTGGCCATGCCCCTTTTAGCCATGCCGGGGAAGAGATCTTCGGCTGCCGGCACGAGGTTTGGACGGCCCGCATTCTCCGGGAGGATCCCCAGGTGAGGACGCTGCTGGCGGAGTTTGATTCCCAACTGCCGGCCCAGATGCAGCAAGTGCTGCAGAAGCAGTTTCCCCTGCCGCTGGTGGGGCAACTCATCTCCAGCCAACTGGACTGCGACCGCTTCGATTACCTGATGCGGGATAGCCTGCTCACGGGTGCCCAATACGGCCACCTGGACTTGGATCGCATCCTAACGGTGCTGGATTATGACCCGGAGACGGGATCCCTGTCCATCCCCGCCCGCAAAGGCCTGGGGGCCATCGAGCACTACCTAGTGGTGCGCTATTTCATGTACACCCAGGTGTACCAGCACCCCAAGAGCCTCTGTGCCCGTTTTATCTTGGAGCGGCTATTCAGGCGGGCAGAGGCGCTCCTGCAAAGGGGGGAGATTGAGCTGGATCCCATCCTCAGCGCTTGGTGCTGGGCCTCGCTGGCGGCTCAAAAAGGGGATCCCTTCGAGTTGCCGCTCCCCCTCTACTTGGCTGCCGACGATATCATCTTCAGCTACCCCATGCGCCTCTGGGCCATGTCGGGGAAGGATCCCATCTTGGCGGATCTGTCGCGGCGCTACTTGGAGCGGGATTTGTTCAAGGCCCGCAACATTACCCAGTTGTCTGAGGAACAACGCCAAACCCTGGTGGCCGCCGTGCAGGCCAAAATGCTGCAGGACGGGCTGGATCCTGAAAGTTACTTGGGCATCCGCTCTGCCCATGTCCAGGGCTATAGCTTTTATGACCAAGGGATCCAGCTCAAAACCGAGCGTGGCTATGAAGAAATTGCCCATCTTTCCCCTTTGGTGCGTGCCTTGGTGGAAACCCAGCGCCAGGTCTGGCTAATCTTTCCCCGGCCCTATGGCGATATCGTAGAGGGGGTTTTGTCTGCCTAGAAAATCATTGGGCCATCCCAGAGCTAGAGCATTAGAGGTGGGAATCTGTTCCTGAGCACATCTAAACAAACATCTAAACAACGAGGGAAGCAGGAGTGGGGATCCGAGAAATCCTAACGGGGGTATTGTCCTTAACAGCTTTGGCGATTGCCCTAGTGGCTCTGCAACTGAGGCGAGCGTTGCGGGCTTCCCCCTGGCTGAGGGATCCCCCGGCGGAACAGGCAGGGGAAATCGCGGCCGGGATGGAGCGGCTGGCGGTGATCGTGCCCGCCTACAACGAGGCCGAGAACGTGGTGGGCTGCCTGAGCAGCATTCTGGACAGCACCTCTGCCCCTTTACAGGTGTGGTTGGTGGACGATGAATCCACGGATGCCACCTGGGAGCTGGCCCAAGCCCTGGCTGCCGAACGGCAAGATCCGCGCCTACACCTGCTCAAGGGGGATCCCCGTCCCAAAGGCCAAAGGTGGGTGGGCAAAAACTGGGCCTGTGCCCAAGCCGTCGCCCGCGTAGAAGCCGACTACTTGCTGTTTCTGGATTGCGACGTGCGGCTAGGATCCGGTGCCATTGAAGCGGCCTTAGGACATTTGCTGGCAAGCGGCAGCGGCTTGGTGAGTGTAGGGCCGCAATTGGTGTGCGGTTGCCTGGCGGAGTGGCTGGTGCAACCCATCATGATGACCATCCTGGCGGTGGGTTACAACTTTGCCGCCGTGAACGATCCCGACAACCCCAAAGCCTTTGCCTTTGGTCCCTTCCTGCTGTTTCGCCGCTCTGCCTACGAGCAAGTTGGCGGGCATGCCGGAGTGGCCGATGTGGTGATCGAGGATGTGGCCCTGGGGCAACGGATCAAAGCCCAGGGGTTGGGCCTGCAAATTTGCCTGGGAGGGCCGCGGGTGCGCAGCCGCATGTATGCCAACGGGGCTGCCCTTTGGGAAGGGTGGACCAAAAACTGGTTCCTGGGCCTGGAGCGCAACTGGGCCTTGGCGGTGTTGGCAATGGGTACGGTCTTGGGGATCTGCAGCTTGCCCTGGTTGGGGGTGATCCTGGCTGGGGCTACGGGATCCCTGGGGGCGCTGTTGGCCAGCCTGGCAGGGATCCTGGCCCAATTGGCCATCCGGCTTCTGCTCCGGCATTGGGCGCATCTGCCCCTCTGCTACTGGTGGCTAACGGCAGTGGGGGGTTGGGCGACAGCGGCCATCATCTTGGCTTCGGCCATCCGCACCACCACTGGCCGCAACTGGACTTGGCGGAGCCGTTCTCTCGCCGTCCACTGACCGGAGTGCGCCAACACCCCAGAAATGGTACAAGAACATGGTCTAATGGGGGATGTTCGGAAAACAGGCAAGCTGGGTTTAGAAACAGCGGAATAGCACACCATGCAGGCTCTGGTCATCGGATCTGGGGGGCGAGAACACGCTCTGGCCTGGAAGCTGTTGCAGTCTCCCCAGGTTACTCGGATCTACTGTGCCCCCGGCAACGGCGGCATGCAGCAGCTGCCCCGCTGTCAATCCGTGGCTTTGGCGGCTACCGACATTGAAGGCCTGGTGCGGTTTGCTACCGTACAAGGGATCCGCCTGACGGTGGTGGGGCCAGAGCTGCCCTTGGTGCAGGGGATCGTGGACGCCTTCCAGGCAGCAGGGTTGCCCATTTTCGGGCCTAGCCGCGCCGCTGCCCAACTGGAAGGAAGCAAACTCTGGGCTAAGCAATTGATGCAAGAGGCGGGGATCCCGACTGCTCGCGCTACCGGCTTTGCTGAGCTATCTGCCGCTGTGGCCTATCTCGACTCCCAGAGTTTCCCAGTGGTCATCAAAAAAGACGGACTGGCTGCCGGCAAGGGGGTAACCGTTGCCCAAAACCGGGAAGAAGCGGTGCAAGCTCTAGAAGCTGCCCTGGCCAAGCCGGGCGATCAGGTGCTGATCGAGGAGTTTATCCCCGGCCAGGAGGTGTCGGTTTTGGCTCTAACCGATGGCCAGATCTGTGTGCCGCTGCCACCTGCCCAGGACTACAAGCGCCTTGGCGAGGGCGATACTGGCCCCAACACCGGCGGCATGGGAGCTCATGCCCCTGCGGATCACCTGGTCACTCCAGAAGGGTTGGCCCGCATCCAAACCCAGATCCTGGATCCCACCCTGGAGGCTTTGCAACGGCGGGGCATCCGCTACCAGGGGGTGATCTATGCCGGTTTGATGATCACGCCCAGTGGGGATCCCTACGTGTTGGAGTACAACTGCCGCTTTGGGGATCCCGAAGCTCAGGTCATCCTGCCCTTGCTGGAAAACCCTTTGGACGAGGTGCTGCTGGCCTGTATAGAAGGACGGCTGGCCCAAATCCAGCTCAAATGGAAACCCGGCTATGCCGCCTGCGTGGTGATGGCAGCCCCAGGCTATCCCGATGCCTACGAGCGAGGGATCCCCATCTCCGGCTTGGATGCAGCTGCCACCACGGGGGCGTTGGTGTTTCATGCGGGTACCCGCCAGGCAGGCAAGCAGCTCCTGAGCGATGGCGGGCGCGTTCTCTGTCTTACCGGCCAAGGGGCAACCCTATCCGAGGCCCTGCGCCAAGCCTACGCAGCTGTGGAGCAAGTGCAGTTTCCCAAGGCCTACTATCGTTCTGACATCGGCAGCCACGCCCTGGGGCCTGCCGTCCGCCGAGGAGTGATCCCTACCCCATAAAGCCATCCCTTGCCCTCTCAGCTGCAGCCGGATGGAAGAAGCCCCAGAGGGGTCGCTCCTCCAGGGCCCATAAAGCAGCTTTGAAAAAAGCTTTGATGCTTAGACGATAGCGCTTTCGGTAACAAGACGGCAACAGTGATATCAAAAGCTCAACTTTACTTTAGATTCCTTAACAATAGCCCTCTGCTTTGACTAGGCACGGATATTGCTGAGCTGAGTCTCTCCCCTCTCGAGGGGGATCCCCCATTAGCCCACTTGAACTGTTGCGGACCCGGATCCCCTAGAGCAGGCATTTCCTCTCCCAGGGTGGAAGAGGGGTTGGGGGTGGTCGTCTGGGGCAGCGCATGGCAGAGGAGACTATCTCTCTCAAATAGATTCAGAGTAACTGCAATCACCATCCCTCGCCATCTTCAGGCCAAACTCTCGCAGAGCGGGCAAGAAATTTTTGTTTTCGTGATGGGATCGGCTCAACTTCAGCAAGGCAAATCTCTGGATATCGTGCAAGTTTCTCCAGAAATCGAGGGCAAGCCGGATCCCCAGGTCTTGAGCTTTTTGTTGGACAGCCATCGGGATCTGGTGCGGATTTTGCCATTCAGGCTGGGGATCAATGGGAATCTCTTGCACCTCTTCGTGGCAGATGGAGCGGACCAAATGGCGCAGATGGTTGCGGAGTTCTTCTAGACCCTGTGGAGATTCAGAGGGCCAATCAACACACTTCCGCCGCTCTTCTAAGGAAAACTTGGCCCATTGATGAAGCTTGAGCTTGATCCCGCACAAATCCAGCTTTAGGCGCAAGGTCATGGGGATGCATCGCAGAGAGTCGGCAAAATCTTGCTCAAACTGAAACAGAGTCATGGGAACCTCGATTAGGAACCAAATCTAGAGTTGAGGGGATTGCTTGAGCGATGGATCGGCTTTCTCAAGAGCAACGGCGCAGGCTTTTAATTCCGGCTGTCCGGAATCAGGGCAACTGATGTCATGGGTGAGGGCATTACACTCAGCTTGTTCTGCCCAGAGGGATCCCCAGTGCATGGGTACAAATAGCGTACCGGGAGCAATGTTGGCAGTTATCTTGGCCGGGAAATAGGCCCGTCCGCGGGCAGAACGCACTTGAACCCAATCTCCATCTTGGATGCCCAGTTTTTCCGCATCGCGAGGATGGATTTCAATAAAGGGTTGGGGGTGCATTTGCTTGATTTTTTCAATCCTGCCGGTGCGGGTTTGGGTGTGCCAATGGCCGTAAAGCCTGCCCGTGGTTAATACGTAGGGAAACTGGGGATCCGGCGGCTCTGCTAGGCCACGGGAATGGTGCGGGATAAAGCGGGCGCGGCCATCGGGGGTCGGGAAACGCCAATCTGTGTAGAGGCGAGTGGACTTAGGGGCCGAGGTTCTTTCTTTGGGATAAGGCCATTGCTGAGGGCCTTGTTCTGCCAAAAGGGCATGGCTGAGGCCGGAGTGATCGCAGAGGCGATTTGCGGTAAGGGCGGCAAATTCTGCATAAACCTCTGCCGCGGTTTGGAAGGAAAATTGCGCTTCAAAGCCCAACCTGCGCCCCACTTCAGCAAAGATCTCCCAATCGGGTCGGGCTTCGCCAGGGGGGTCTCGAAAGGCTTGACAAAGGGTAACCCTGCGCTCGGAGTTGGTCATCACCCCGGTTTTCTCGCTCCACTGGCAGGCGGGCAAAAGCAAATGGGCATATTCTGCCGTTTCTGTAGGGTAATAAGCCTCTTGGTAAACGGTAAAGGGAGACTTTTTCAGGGCTTTTTTGACCCGTTCCAGATCCGGAAAGCTCACCAAAGGATTAGTGGCCACAATCCAGAAGAACTGCAGGGATCCGGTTTCCAGAGCGGCAATCATCTCGGTAGCCCTCAGCCCTGGGCAGGGAGAGAGGGAACCGCTGGGCAAACCCCAAGCCTGCTCCACCTCTGCCCGATGCTGGGGATGGCTCACCAGCCGATATCCCGGCAGCAGATGGGATAACCCCCCTGCCTCTCGACCGCCCATGGCATTGGGCTGGCCGGTCAAGGAAAAGGGGCCCGTCCCCGGTCGGCCAATTTGCCCGGTCAGGAGATGCAGGTTGATTAAGCTGGTGATCTTGGCGGTGCCCTCACTGGACTGGTTTAGGCCCATCGACCAAAGGGATAGAACTCTCTGGGATCCCTGCCAAAGCTTGGCCGCTTCAATCAAGTCCTCAGTTGCAATTCCGCAGCGCTGGGCCACAATCTGCGGTTCATAATCGGCCAGCAAAGCTGCATATTCAGCAAAACCTTGGGTGAAGCCCTCGATAAAATCAGCAGCAATGGATCCCCACTTCAACAGCAAATGGGCAATCCCATTGAAAAGATCGATATCCGTACCGGGGCGAATTTTTAAGTGGAGATCGGCAGCTTCTGCTGTCTGAGTGCGCCGGGGATCCACGACCACCATTTTGAGGGGGGATCCGGGCTTGTGCCGCTTCTTCAAGCGATTAAAAAGAATGGGGTGGCACTCGGCGGTGTTGGTGCCCACCAGAAAAGCCAGATTGCAGAGATCGAGATCCTCATAGCAGCAGGGGGGACCGTCGGATCCCAGGGATTGGGTGTAGGCTGAGACAGCCGAGGACATGCACAAGCGCGAGTTGGTGTCGAAATTGTTGGTTCCCAGACAGCCTTTCATCAGCTTTTGAGCAACGTAATAGTCTTCAGTGAGCAACTGCCCCGATCCATACATAGCCATGGAGTGAGGGTTGTCTTTGAGGCAGCGCAGCCGAGAAACCATCTCCTCAAAAGCCTGATCCCAAGAAATGCGGCGAAAGGGCTGATCCAAGCTCTCCCGAAACAGGGGAGAGAGCAGCCGATCTCGACCAACTGCCTCCAGGATCGTGGCCCCCTTTACACAGACCATCCCCAAGCTGGAAGGATGCTCCCGGTCGCCTCTCATTTTCCAGTCACCTGAGGCTGTCGAAACCGCCTCCAATCCACATCCCACACCGCAATAGGGACATAGGGTTTTGATGACAGCTTTTTCCGACTCCATCGCGGTCACCATGAGTTGGGATCCCTATTAAACGCCCAATTCTCTCGCATTTTGGATCCCTTAGCTGAGAAGAGCGGCAACTTGGATCTCCAAGCCAGGTAATACAACCTAGCTCTTGTCAGTGTCCTGTTCAGCTAGCCAAAGATGGCCATCTTGAGTTTGGATAAAAACGTATTTGCTTCTGGGAAAAACCAGCCAGACTTCCAGTACATCGGAGCTGAGATACTCTTGGGCTTTCTAGGAAAAAAGCTGCTCCACAGTCGGTTGGAGAGAAGATCTCCCCAACTAGAGGATAGCTCCGTGGCAGTGTGGCAATATCCTCTCCAAATTGCTGGATTAAATCTGGAGATGAGTAGGCAGCATCAGGTCTTCTGACTCTGCCTTTGGTTTGGCCGGGAGCCTTCACCAAAACCATACCCCCCAATGGCTGACATTCAACATAACCGAGCCAACGGAAGAGAAGTCGGGTTTGGATCTTTGCATGCCCTAAGGTTTGCCCCACTTTCTCCACAATGTAGCCATCTACCCATTTGGTTTGGGCAACTGGATTGGCCAGATAGTCGGCAAGGGTTTTGGGCAGGGTAGAGACCCGCTTCTCCATTAGGAGATCGGTTGGAGCTACCTGAACCGGAGCAGCGGCCATCAACTTCCCTCCCCAAGCGTTTTGATTCCTAGCTTAATCCTCCCTATGGGCAAAGCGACGATAGAGGAAGTCAAGGGCGCGGTTGCGCAATTCGTAGAACTCGGGCATTTCCATAATGCGGGAGCGGATGCGCGGTCGCTCGAAGGGAATGGTCAAGATCTCGCCGATATGGGCAGCGGGGCCGTTGGTCATCATTACCACCCGGTCTGACAAGTAAAGAGCTTCGTCGATGTCATGGGTAATCATCAAAACCGTGCAGCGGTGATCCCGCCAAATGGCCAGCAGCTCATCTTGCAGCTCTTCTTTGGTAATGGCATCCAAGGCCCCAAAAGGCTCATCCAACAGCAAAACTTGCGGACGAACGGCAAGAGCACGGGCAATGGCAACCCTTTGCTTCATGCCTCCAGAAAGCTGCTTGGGCCGCTTGTGGGCTGCCTCTGCTAAACCTACCAATTCTAGGTGTTCTTCAACGATTTCCCTTTTCTCCCGCCGGGATTTGTTTGGGTAAACCTGATCCACCACCAGATAAACATTTTCAAAAGCCGTCAGCCAGGGCAAAAGGGAATAATGTTGAAACACCATCATCCGATCTGGCCCTGGGGAGGTGATGGGCTGGCCCTTGAGGGTAATGGATCCCGAAGTGGGAGTCGAAAAACCCGCCACCATGTTGATCAAGGTGGATTTGCCGCAACCGGAGTGGCCGATAATGCAAACAAACTCACCGGCGGCCACTTCCAGATTGATATTTTCCAGCGCAACGAAGGGCCCTGCTGAGGTGAAGTAGGTCTTGCCCACATTCTGAAGACAAAGAAGGGGCAGTCCTGCAACCGGAGAAGCAGAAGATAGCGGTGAGGAGAACGTGCGGGAGCTGGTCATCATGGTGTTTTCCAATCGAGAGTTTAAGGTAACAAAAGCTAAACTTCGCTGAGCCGGTACTCCTGCAGCTTCAGATCCTGCCGGATGGCCACCGACTCCAGGTAAGCAACGGGATCCTCTCCGTCGAAGCGGGATCCATCGCCAAAGAGTAAAGCTCCGCGGTCGTGGGCCCGATCCGGAAGGCCCAGTTCTCTGGCGGCTAGGGCGTAGGTTTCGCTGTCCAGAACTTGGTCGAGAACCGAAACCCAATTGCGGGGAAAAGGGCAGAGGCCCCAGCGAGCCATCTGCGTCAGGATCCAGAGGTGTTCCAATCTTTCCGGACAGGTGTTGCGCCCGTTGGCAAACTGGTGAAAACCGGTGAGGGCTTGGGATTCATCGGCAATTCCCCGCTGCAGGATGCCCCTCCACCCCGGCTGCAGATCCTCCAGGGCCACGCCCACATACTGGGGCTGAGCCAGCCACTCCAAGATCTCAGAACGGTGCTGCGGCTGATCGCAGTAGTGACAAGCCTCCAGTAGTGCTTTGACCAGAGCTACATGGGTGCGGGGGTAGCTTTGGGCCCAGTCCTGGCGCACCGTCAGCACCTTTTCAATGTGGCTGGGTAAGATTTCAGGGGTGGTGGCGACGATAACCCCCACCTGTTCCCGCACAGCGCGGGAGTTCCAGGGCTCGCCGACGCAGTAGCCGTCGATGTTGTCGGCCTTGAGATGGGCCACCATCTGCGGGGGTGGGATCACCGTCAACGTAACGTCCCGATCCGGATCCACCCCCCCACCGGCCAGCCAGTGCCGCAACAGGAAGTTTTGCATGGAAGCCGGATGAACCACTCCCAGGGTGTGGACTGTGTCGGGGGTGTGGTTGAGGTATTGGCGAAAATCCGCCAGGCTTTGAACGCCTCGCTCCAAAAGTCTGCGCCCAAAGGTAATGGCGTTGCCGCCGCGGGAGAGGGTTAGCGCGGTAATCAAAGGCACCGGAACTCCCCCTACTCCCAAGGTGGAAGCCAACGGGATCCCGGCCACCACCATAGCCGCGTCCAGCCGACCGGAGCGGATCCCTTCCCAGATGGTCTTCCAGCCTGGCTCCCGCACCAGGGTGACCTGCTCCAGGCCATGCTTTTGAAACAGGCCTTTTTCCTGCGCCACCACCAGCGGGGCGCAGTCGTTGAGGGGCACAAAGCCAACCTCCAAATTGACCTTCTCCAGGCCGTGTTTGGCAATGGCCACGCGAACAGGCGTTTTTTGGCGAGCCCGCTTTTGCTGGTTGAGAAAGTAGATCATCTCTCCCCGCAGGCTGTAGTAGTCGGGGTGACGCACCACTTCCAAACGATGGCGGGGTCGAGGAAAAGGGATCCGCAAAATCTGGCCAATGCGGGCAGCGGGGCCCTGGGTCATCATTACCACCCGATCCGAAAGCAGCAGCGCCTCATCCACATCGTGGGTAACCATGACACAGGTGAGCTGCTCCGCCTGGGCAATCTCCATCAGTTGCTCCTGCAGGTTGCCGCGCGTCAAGGCATCCAGAGCGCCAAAGGGCTCATCCAACAGCAGCACCCGCGGACGGATGGCCAAAGCCCGGGCAATGGCTACCCGCTGTTTCATCCCTCCTGACAGATGGGCCGGTCGCTTGTCGGCTGCCCCCTGCAACCCCACCTGGCGGATGTGCTCTTCCACAATCCGGTCCCGCTCCGCTTTGGGAAGGGATCCCAGCACCTCGTCCACAGCCAGGGCAACGTTCTCCCGCACGGTCAGCCAGGGCAGCAGGGAATAGTTCTGAAACACCACCATGCGATCCGGGCCGGGATCCGTAACCTGTCGGCCCTCCAGGAGAATGCCCCCTCGGGAAGGCTTTTCCAGGCCGGCGATGATGTTGAGTAGGGTCGATTTGCCACAGCCAGAGTGGCCGATCAACGAGACAAATTCCCCCTTTTGGATCTCCAGGTGGATGTCTTTCAGGACAGGGTAGATCTCTCCGTTGTCGAGGAGAAATTCCTTGTCGACATGATCCACTTCAATGTAAGGCTGGGTCTTCATGATTCCTCTGAGATGATTTCTGAGAGCATGGAGAAATTGTCAGCAACCAATCTAAAACTCGGCCAAGCTCATTTAGTGATCCTCAGCCACCACCAGCGAGCCAATCCAAGCCGTGATGCGATCCAGCAGAAGACCCACCATCCCGACATAGATCAAAGCCAGAATGATTTCGCTGATGCGGGAGCTATTCCAGGCATCCCAGATGAAAAATCCAATGCCCACACCGCCAATCAACATTTCCGCTGCCACAATGGCCAGCCAAGACAAGCCCACCCCAATGCGCAAGCCGGTAAAAATATAGGGCACAGTTGCCGGGAAAACGATTTTGAAAAAGTACTTCCAGCCGGACATGCGCACAATTCTGGCCACGTTGCGGTAGTCCTGAGGGATCTGCTGTACGCCGACAACGGTGTTGATCAAAATGGGCCAGAGGGCCGTAATGAAGATTACGAAAATGGCGGAAGGGTTGGCATCTCGAAAGGCAGCCAAAGAAATCGGCAGCCAGGCCAAAGGCGGCACCGTGCGCAGCACCTGAAAAATGGGATCCAAAGCCTCGTACAGCCAGCGATTGACCCCGATGATCATGCCGCCCACAACCCCCACCAAGCCGGCCAGGGCAAACCCAATGAACACCCGCCGCAAGCTGGCCCAAATTTGCCAGAACAGCCCTTTGGCATTGCCGCCATAGTCAAAAAAGGGATCTTTAATGAGGGGATCCCAGGTGTCCTGCCAAACCTGGAGAGGGGTGGGCAAGTTGGCTCCGGGGCGGCTATAGGCAATTTGCCAGAGAACGAGCACTATTAAAATGGCCGTGGTGGGCAAAAGAACGCGGCGCAGCACTTGGTGGATTTGGACTCGCTGCCTCCAAGCAGAAGAAGATGCAGAGCTGGCCGGGGAGTGGAGCCCGGCATTCGACTGAAGAACAAAGCCTGGGCTGGTTTTCAGCAGCCAGTGGCCTAGGCCAACCAGTAGGGGAAGCAGGATCCGAAAGAGGTGGTAGCCCAACTGTAGGGCAGAGTGGAAAATCCTCATGGCTTGCTGGGAGTAAGGTTGAAGTCAACTTAAGAGGATCCCAAGAGAGAAGGGGTTTCAGTTGAACACTCTTTGTGGGGATTTGGGGATCCCTTCTCTCCTGGACAGAGGGTTTGCAGCTAACTTGCTGGGGAAAGTTGGGAAATTAGGCCAGCTTCTTAATCGCCAATTTCTCCAGGTAGGCGGCAGGATTTTCGGGATCGAACTGCACCCCGTCGAAGAAGGTTTCCACTCCTCGAGAGGTGCTGGGGGGAATGGCTGCCCCCTGACCAATGGCTTTGGCAGCTTCTCGCCAGAGTTCTTCCCGATTCACCCGCTCCACCAAGGCTTTGGTATCGGTGTCGGCAGGCAGATAGCCCCAGCGGATGTTTTCGGTCAAAAACCAGAGATCGTGGCTCTTGAAGGGGTAGGAAGCGTAGTCCTGCCAGAACTTCATCAGGTGGGGGCTGTTTTCAACGACCTTGCCGGTGCCGTAGTCAAAAGTGCCCCGAGAACGGCCCAAGATATCGGGCACAGGCACCCCCAGCCAGCGGCGGTCGCCGATGATGCGACACATCTCCTCTTTGTTTTCCATCTGGTCGCACCAGATCTGGGCTTCTAGCACCGCTTTCAACAGGGCAAGGGTGGCTTTCGGGTGCGCATCCACCCAGTCGGCCCGCAGGGCAAAGGCCTTTTCCGGGTGGCCGTTCCATAGCTCGCCGGTGGTGAGGGCACTATACCCCTCTTTTTGGTTCACCAGCTGGGCATTCCAAGGCTCGCCCACACAGAGGGCTTCCATGGTTCTGGATTTCATATTGGCCACCATCTGCGGCGGCGGCACCACAATGATGGAGACGTCGCTAGTGGGATCGATCCCGCCTGCGGCCAGCCAGTAGCGCATCCATAGGTCGTGGGTGCCACCAGGGAAGGTCATCGCGCATTTGGGATCTTTGCCGGCAGCTCGAAGCTCGGCAAACTTGGCCTTGAGGGGGGAACTATCCAGGCCGATTTGCAAATCCCGATACTCGTTGGAAATGCTGATGCCCTGACCGTCCAGATTGAGACGGGCCAAAATGTACATAGGCACCGGCTTGCCATCGGTAACTTTGCCGGTGGTGATGAGGTAGGGCATGGGGGTGAGGATGTGTGCCCCATCGATGCCGCCGGCGGCGGATCCCAGCACCAAGTTGTCGCGGGTGGTGCCCCAAGAGGCCTGCTTGACCACCTCTACGTCCTTCATGCCGTACTTGTCAAAGAACCCCTTTTCTTTGGCGATGATCAGGGGGGCCGCGTCGGTTAGAGCGATGAACCCCAGCTTGGCGCTGGTGGTTTCGGGAGTATCGGCCTGCGCCACCCAGTAGCCTTTGCCCAAGGATTGCGATTGGGCGCGCGGGATCCCAGCCGTGGCCGCCCCAGCCGTGAGAGCAGCCACCCCGGCCAAAAATTGCCGACGGGAGACGGGAGAGGAAGTGCTGAACAGCTTAGACATCGGAACCTCCAAGATTTACAACGACGAAGAAAGAAAAACTTTCAGGACGGCAACAGAACCGCTAGCGGGTTACCAAAACAGAAGCCTGGGCGGCGGACGGATGCTGACGCGGCCTGGCCCCAAAGTGCTCCCTGAGCAACTCCACCAAGACCGGCTTGAGGTCTTCGCAAGGGATCCCTTTGCGCACGCATTCGCCCAGCTTGGCGTCTTTGCCCACCTCTCCCCCCATGTAGATGTCCACGGCCTCCACCACCCTGCCGTCCTTGCGAGCAGTGGTGCCCATAAGGCCGATATCGGCTACTTGGGGTTGGCCGCAGGAGTTGGGGCAGCCCGTCCAGTGGATGCGCACCGTTTGGGGGATCTCCAGCTCCGCCTCCAGCTCCTCCATCAAGGCCACAGCCCGGTTTTTGGTCTCGATAAGGGCAAAGTTGCAGAACTGGTTGCCCGTACAGGACACCAACCCCCGCTGCAATGGCCCTGGGTTGGGGGAGAACTTCTTCAACAGCGGCTCTTTTAACAAGGAAGCCACTCGGGAGTCGGGCACATTGGGGATGAGCACGTTCTGCTCCACCGTCAGCCGCAGCTCTCCGGAGCCGTACACCTCCGCCAAGCGGGCCAGCTCCATCATCTCCAGGGCGTTGAGCCGCCCCACCGGCACATGCAGGCCGACAAAGTTGAGGCCCGGCTGCTTCTGGGCATGCACCCCCAGCAGATCCCGCTTGTGCCAGACCACCTCATCTTTTTCCGCTGCCCTGAGCAGAGGGTGGCCAGTCTGGCGCTCCACAGCCGCCCGGAACTTCTCTAGGCCCCACTCGTCAATGAGCCACATCAACCGCGCCTTTTGCCGGTTGGCCCGCAGGCCGTGATCCCGGTAGACCAGCAGCACCGCCTCGCACAGAGGAACCACATCCCGGGGATCCACCCAGACATCTAGGCCAATTGCCTCGGCGCAGCGGCGAGCCGAGAAAAAGCCGCCCACCAGGACGTTGAAGCCCAGGCGGCCATTTTTGAAGGCGGGCACAAAGGCCAGGTCGTTGATCTCGGCATGCACCGAGTTGTCGCGACAACCGCAGATGGCGATGTTGAACTTGCGCGGCAGGTTGCTGAAGGAAGGGTTGCCCTCGCCGTTGTTGGTAACCATGTCCTGCACCTTGCGAGTGAGGCCGCGCACGTCGATCAGCTCGTCCGGGTCAATACCGGCCAGAGGAGATCCCGTGATGTTGCGCACGTTGTCCATGCCCGACTGGATGCTGGTCAGGCCTACCTCTTTCAGGTAGCCCAGGATCTGGGGCATTTCCTCGATGGGGATGCCCCGCAGTTGCAGGTTCTGCCGGGTGGTGATGTCGGCTACGCCCTGTTCTCCATAGGGGTGGATGATTGCGCCCAACATCCGCATTTGGCCGCTGGTTAGGATCCCATTGGGCAGGCGCAGCCGCAGCATGAACTGACCTGGGGTGCGCTTGCGAAAGAAGATCCCCAGCCACTTGAGGCGGTGATCCCGGTCGTCTTCAGGAATGTTCTCCCAACCCATCCGGGCAAACGCCTCCAGCTCGGCCTTGACCGCCAGCCCATCCTTTTCGCTTTTGAGGCGTTCAAATTGGTTCGCCATGATCGCTGCCGTGGGGTGAACACTAGCTACCCTAGCGATGACGAACTGTTAACTTTGGTATTGGTAGTTACACTCTGTAACAGGTTATGCAGTTTTGTCATTCTTGAATTGCGCTTTATGCATAAAGTCAGGCTTCCAGGAGCATGCCTCTAACCCCCAAAACCCTGAACTTTGCTGAATTTACTGAGCTTTAGGCGGTTTGGCAA
>NZ_JANSIK010000123.1:0-5922 GCF_047462035.1 Synechococcus sp. R5-15
CGTTGCGGTGGACTCAAGGATCAGGGGGAAACTTGGTCTACTATATCCCTCTCAATGACTTTTGCCAAACTGCCTAAAGCTCAGTAAATTCAGCAAAGTTCAGGGTTTTGGGGGTTAGAGGCATGCTCTCAATTTGGTCGTTGCTGACTTCTAACTTGTCGTAGAGGTTGCGCACTAACTTGTCGTAGAGGTTGCGCAGACGGTTGGTTACCCCTCGGCGGGACAAAAAGCGCCGTGCAGCAATGGCCTGGTCGGTGAGGCCGAGGGCAATGTCGATCAACACTTCGTACTCGGCGTCGCTGAGACCGGTAATTTTGTTTTGTGAACGGGAATCGACTCCGCGCACCTCTCGGTCGATCACGCATTGCTCATCCTGCACCACTGCTTGGATAGCGCTGACCAATTTTTCATCGGTGCAATTTTTCAAAAGGTAGCCATAGACGGTTTGCGGAGGCACGATCTTGTGCAGTTCCCGCACATAGACTTCATCGGCAAAATGCGACCAAAAAATGATGCGCGTGCTGGGGCACTCTGACCAAACCTGTCGTGCTACCTCGATCCCGGTCATCTCAGGCATGCGAATGTCCATCAACACGAAGCTGGGGTGGTGCTGGCGGTAGAGTTCCAACGCCTCTCTACCATTCGAGGCTATATACACCGGGCCGAACTCAGGCAAATGTTGTGTTAGCAGGCTATGAACATGCTGACGGTAGAGAGCGTCATCTTCAGCAAGGAGGGTACTCACGGGCCTTTATCAGAATTACCGAATACTTTCTTTTCACTACCTAACTCTAAAGACACCCACAAGGGAAGACAAGGCACTATTGAGCAGTACTCAATGGAGCAAGGGATCCCCTCCACCGGCGATGAGTAGCAGCTCGGAAAAAGGATTTGGCCCCGCTCTGTCCTGTGGAGGTTGCGGTTTCCCCATAGCGCTCACGCAAACGGCCAATGAACTTCTCCACCGCAGACGTCGAAAACTTTTGATAAGCAGCAGTCTATGCTGTTTCTACGGCAGAGGCCAAAAACGCCTCAATCTCAGAGCGTTGGGGCAAGCTAGGTTGGGCTCCCGCACGGGTTACGGCCAAAGCAGCGGCGGCATTGGCAAAACGCAGGGCTTCCCTCAGGGATCCCCCGGCAGCCAAACAAGCAGCTAAGGCCCCACAAAACCCATCTCCGGCAGCGGTGGTATCCACCACTTCCACAGGATGAGCTGGCCAATGGCCACTTTCTTCCCCATCTGCCCAGACCAGCCCTGCCCCTCCCAAGGTAAGGATAACGGCTGGGATCCCGTGTTTCTGCAGTTCTTGAGCCACCTTTTGGGCTTGTTCCGGCGTCTCCACAGGAGATTGGGCAAGGGCAGCCGCTTCGCTTTCGTTGAGCACCAAGTAGCGAACCCGGCGCAACAGGGATCCCGGCAATGGCACGATGGGCGCAGGGTTGAGCAAAATCGGGATCCCTTGGGCAGAGGCTTGTTCTGCTGCAGCTTGCACGGTGGGCAGGGGGATTTCCAGTTGCAGCAGGAGCAGGGCCGCCGGGGTAAAGGGAGGCAAATGCTCCGGCAGATAGCGACCATTGGCTCCAGGGCTGACCACGATTCTGTTTTGCCCGCCGGGATCCACTGTGATCAAAGCTAGGCCGCTGGGCCCCTCCAACTGCCTCAGGTGGCGGGTATCCACGCCGTTGTGCTCCAGGTTCTCTTGGAGCAGATGCCCAAACCCATCGGATCCCACCGCTCCCCACATTTCCACCTGGGCTCCCGCCCGCGCCGCTGCCACCGCTTGATTGGCTCCCTTACCGCCAGGGTAGGTGGCGTAGTCGGATCCCAGCACCGTTTCCCCAGGGCCGGGATGATGGGGCACCTGCACCACCAAATCCATGTTCAAGCTACCCACCACTCGGATCGGGCCTGCCATCGGGCTTGTGGGGAAATCCTGTTGGAAAAGCAGAGATCTAGAGATCTTTGGTTTGGATCCCTGGGCAGCTATTGTATCAGCCGCCGGTCTTGGCCAGGGATCCCCTTGAGCGCCCTACCACGCGGCAAGGGCTGATAGCAGTCGTGGTTTTTATTACCATCTATTTCAACTGATCGCGCTAGCGGGCCGGAGGCCTTAGCAGGAAGCAACCGGTCGTTTGTTTCACCTCAACGGTGAGATAAATGACTATGCGTTGTGGAACGGTTATCTGTAGGGATTGGTCGCCCTTCGACATATCGCCACTCTGCTGAAAACACAGGGCAAGAACCCGATTCCAAAGGTTGAGGATCCCGACTATCTTGGTGGGTGTTGACCCAGGAAGCAAGCTGATGTTGCTGACCACTACAGACGTGCTCCAAGGTAGAGAGGTTGAGCGTTACTTGGGCATTGTTACCGCCGAGGTAGTTTATGGCACCAATGTTCTACGGGACTTCCTTGCTACCCTCCGCAACATCATCGGGGGACGCACAAGAACCTATGAAGAAGTTTTCGAGAATGCCCAGAAAAAGGTTTTGGAAGAGTTGGAGCAGCGAGCCAAACGTTTGGGAGCAAATGGCATCCTAGGCGTTAGCATTCATACCAACATGAGCACGACAATGATCCTCGTTACCGCCGCCGGCACCGCCGTTAAGCTCCGCTGACGGATGCTTCTGTTGAAGGTTTCCCTTTCTCGGAAGATGATGGCAGCCTGTTCTCAGGCCAGGCTTTCCATCACCGCCTCGTCGATCTCGAAATTGGCGTAGACATTCTGCACATCGTCTAGGTTGTCGAGACGCTCCATCAGGGCAAGCACTGACTTGGCCGTATCGGGATCCTCCACATGCACCTCAGTGGATGGGATCCAGCGGATGGCCGCATCTTGCACTGGGTAGCCCTCTTTTTTCAGGTAGGTGGCCACCTGCTCCAGCAGGGTGTAATCGCAGTAGACTTCTGCGTCGGTTCCCTCTACCTTGAGATCCTCCCCGCCTGCTTCGGCTACCGCTAGCAGCAGAGCTTCGGGATCTGTCACCCCCTCTAGGCTAATCACCCCTTTTTGCCGGAACAGCCAGCTCACGCAGCCGGCTTCTCCCAAGCTGCCGCCGGTTTTGCTGAAGGCTTCTCGCACCTCGGCAGCCGTGCGGTTGCGGTTGTCGGTCATGGCCTCGATCAACACAGCCACCCCACCGGGGCCGTAGCCCTCGTAGCGAACTTCTTCCAGGGGGCTGTCGTCGCTCCAGTTGCCGGCTCCCTTGGCAATGGCTCGTTCAATGTTTTCGCTGGGCATCCCCGCTGCTTTGGCTTTCTCCACTGCCGCCCGCAACTGAAAATTCCCATCCGGATCTGGCAAGCCGTTGCGAGCTGCCACGATGATGGCCCGCGAGAGTTTGGTAAAGAGGCTGCCCTTTTTGGCATCTACACGGGCCTTTTGCCGTTTAATGTTGGCCCACTTGCTGTGTCCTGCCATGCCGCCACACACCAGTCAAGCAATGAATTGGAGGGATCCCTCCACTTTTGAAGCCTAGATCACCTCGGCTCAGGACTCAACCCCGCGACAACTGGGAGGGCACTGGCCTGGTCACAAATTAAATTATAGTTAGTTATTTCAAACAGCAGTGAAACGGTTCGTTATGTCGATTCCTAACTCCCTCTCCCAGAGAGAAACTGGGGGTAAGGGCAGCGGCGCGGAGCGCTTGGGGAGTATCTCAATCTGGTTTGAAATGACTATAACGAGGGATCCTTCACAACCCAGACTCAGCTACCCAACAAACCCATCAGGGCTGAATCGGCTGCCGCTGGATCACATCCCCTTGGGGCGGAGGCGGAGGGGCTGGGGTTTCTTGAGGGGTAGGCGTTGCCTCTATGGGAGGAGTTTCCCCAGGAGGCGGGGGCAGAGGGGGCACACCTTCTCCAGGCACAGGCCCAGGTGTAGGCGTGGGGGTTGGGGATGGAGTTAGAAAGGGCGTCACCTGTCCCAACAGCTCGGCATAGAAAATCGCATCTTGCTCTGGCCCAAAGCGCCCCACTTCCCAACGGTGACGGGGCACAAACATTGTTTGCAGCAGCACTTCCCGGCTGACAAAAGCGGGAGTACCCGAAAAGACGTAGCCATCGACAATGACCCGATTCAGATCGGGCCGAGTTTGAAACACCCGATCCACCTCCCGCAGCATCTCCGTATCCAGCCGCCCCAGCAGAGTTTCCAGGGTGTCTTCAGGGCTGATCGGTACCCGTACCGAAAAGCGATAGCCTTCGCAACGATAGTCCCCACAGATCTTGACCAGCTCGTTACGCACCCGGATTTGCGCCCCAGGATCCAGATTGCGCCCCGGCACAAGGACTTCTTCCTGAGGTTGCTGTTCGACCGGCTGGGCCCATAGCTGGAGTTGACTTGCCCATCCTGCCCAAACTAGGGATCCGAAAAACAAGCCAAATCCCCAACCTTTTAGAGGAAGGCTCCAACCCAGACTGCCCTGCTTAGAGCGGGGTGAAAAGGGGAAATCGCGATCCTGGATCGGGCTGTTCATAAGGCGTTGACCGATTCCTCAGCGATGGCTACCGCCAAATCTACCCGACATCGGCTAGGGAGGCACTAGGCAGGGAGAAAAATAGGGTATCGGCTCCGAATGGTTTCAAAATAGGGGCAGATAAATAGGGAAGCTTTGACAAACTCCCTGTCCTGGGCAGCAACGGATGTGCTGTGGCAGCGCATGGGTGTAGGATCTTAGGCTCTGGGTTCCCGCTCTGCAGGCAGGCCAGTGCTCTGCTGTGTGGGCAATGGATCCATGGATTGTTATTACCGTTGAGATCGCAAACCCAATTCTCTTCTTCTTCTCACGTCTTCTCATGACCGCGGTTGTTCCTTCACCTTTGCGCTACGCCTACTACCCCGGCTGTGTGGCCCAGGGGGCCTGTCGTGAGCTGTATGACTCCACCGACCAGATTGCGCGGCATCTGGGCATTGAACTGGTGGAGCTGGAGGCTGCTTCTTGCTGTGGTTCGGGCACCTTCAAAGAAGAATCGGAGCTGCTGGAAGATACGGTGAATGCCCGCAACCTGGCTTTGGCGGAAGCGCTGGGGCTGCCGATGCTCACCCACTGCAGCACCTGTCAGGGGGTGTTGGGCCGCGTGAATGAAAAGTTAAAAGCTGCGAAAACCGCGAATCCAGAGTACTTTCACCAGGTGCAAGCCCTGTGCCAGAAAGGGGGCTGTGAGAGCCGTTACCAGGGCACAGGCGATGTGCGCCATTTGCTGTGGGTGCTGGTTCATGACTACGGCCTGGAGCGATTGGCCCAACAGGTCAAACGGCCTCTCCTGGGACTGCGCTGCGCTGCCTTCTACGGGTGTTATCTGTTGCGGGCCTACGACATCTCCCGCTTTGATGTGGCGCGGGATCCCCATTTGATGGAGGATCTCTTCGAGCGTTTGGGGGCCACCCCCGTTTGGTATCGCGGGCGCACCCAGTGTTGCGGTTGGCCCATTTCCAGCTACGCCCCGCAGCAGTCTTTCTCGATGGCAGGCCGGCATCTTCTGGAGGCCATAGAGGCGGGAGCCGATTGTTTGGTTACCCCCTGTCCTCTATGTCACCTCAACTTGGACTCTCGGCAGCCGGAGGTGGAAGAGGTGATCGGGCGCAAGCTGGGGATCCCGATCCTGCATTTGCCACAATTGGTGGGCCTGGCCCTGGGGATCCCGGCGGAAAACTTGGGACTGAACCGCCATGTAGTACAGGTGGAAAGAGCCCTGCAAAAAATAGGCCGCTAAATCCCACTTGATGGCTGGGGGATCCCTGGGCAAACATCAGGTGGGGTCTGCCTGGGAAGGATATGCTATTCTGCCCAGCAAGGTACCCGTCCTTGTTCAAAAACCGCAAAGATCCTCGTAAGCTTAGATCCACCTACTGATACATTTACGCTGAACACTGCTGAACATCACTGTTCAACTATGCAGCGATAGCATTCTGTTTGTT
>NZ_JANSIK010000124.1:0-1488 GCF_047462035.1 Synechococcus sp. R5-15
TGAAGCCCGCACTCTCTCGCTTTGGCGGCGCGGAGCGCTTTGCGTCAGCATGAGTGTGGGAGTATGTCACAACAGCTCAAGTTGGAATAGAACTGTTTCGTCGCGGTATCCATAGCACCCCTCTCCTTTTGGAAGAAGGGCTGGGAGTGAGGGAGAAAGGCTCAGGTCAAAGGCTGCCAATGGCCCGTTTCAGTTGCACCAAGGCGCGATTGTAGGCGATTACAGCATTGGAAAGGTTGCCACGGGCAGTGGTGAGAGCAGCTTCAGCATTGATCACCTCGGTTTGGGTGCCCACCCCTGCTTGCAAACGCAGCCGGGCCAAGCGCAGGCTCTCTTCTGCCGAGGCAATTGCCACTTTGGCCGAGTCGATCTGTTCACGGCTGGAGCTGAGGGTCAGAAAGGCTTCTTCCACCCCCCGCTGGATTTCGTTGCGGGTGCCGACGAAATCGCTCACGGCCACCTGCCCGTCGATCTGAGCTTGGCGGGCTTGGGCAGCCGCTTCTCCCCCATCGAACCAAGTCAAGCTGAAATTGGCTCCGACCGAATAGCCAACATCAAAGCTATCGCGGCTGGCGTTGAAATCGTTAACGGCATCGAGGCTGGCGAATAAGCCAATTCGGGGGCCATTGCGGGCCTGTGCTAGGCGCACACGGCTTTGGGCCTGCTCCAATTCTCGGCGTCGGCGCTCCAATTCCTGTCGTTGGGCAAAGGCAGCAATGATGGTCTCTTCCAGGCTGAGATCCCACTCCCCCATCGGCTCAATGCGGTCGCTGGCCAACACGTCGGTGGGGCTGGGGAAATTCAGCAGTTCGGCCAGGCGGCGGCGATTCAGTTGTTGGGTGTTTTGAGCCGCCAGCAAGGTTTGTCGATTGTTGGCCAATTCCGTCTCTGCCTGGAGAATCTCAAAGCGGGTACCCAGCCCGGCCCGTTCTCGGGCTTGAGCATCCCGCAGGGTGGCTTCGGAACTTTCGACGGCAGCTTGGCTGATGGCAACCCTGGCATCTGCGCTTTGCAGATCGTAGTAGGCATTGGCCACAGCTTGTTTGACCGTCTGCAGCGTTTGCTCCAGCTGCAGTTGGGCGATGCGCAGCGCTTCTTGGGCCAGCTTCAGGTTTTGCTCCCTAAGGCCACTGTCAAAGGCGGTATACTCCACCCGCACCACACTGGCCGAGAGGGTGTGGGATTCGCGCCTTGGCCCACCACCAGGAGAGGGAGCCTCACTGTACTGGTAGTTGGCACGGCTGGAGAGGGTGGGAGCAAAGGCAGCTTGAGCTAGAGCTACCCCGGCCTCGGCCCGCTCGACAGTCAGTCTGGCCTGCTGCACAGCCGGGTTCTGGGCAACGGCGATCTCCAGAGCTTCTTCCAAAGACAAGCCCTCCCTTCGCTCGATGCGCACCTGCAAGGGGGATTGGGGCACCACCAATTCTTCAGCCGTCAAAGCCCCCTTTAGAGTCAGGTCAGCCGCAGGGGTGGAGTCAGCAGGGTTGG
>NZ_JANSIK010000125.1:0-7656 GCF_047462035.1 Synechococcus sp. R5-15
TCTCGTAACCCACCAGGGTAACGCGGGCTGCCTTGACCATGGCGTCGGCAGCTTCTACCACTGCCGGGAACCCGCGGGTTTCGATCATTCCAACTGCAATAGGCATATCAACTCTCCACTTTTGAACACACTCAGTTCCTGAACGCTGTCGAACCCAGTAGCAAGGCAAAGTGATCTCGCTTGTTGGGTTCGCTCATGCAATCTCCTTTCGATTTCATCAGAGAGATCCTCTGCCCAAATCTCGATTGACAGCTTTTCCCGGCGACACCTACCCCAGCCACCAGAGACCCCCCTCTGAGGGGAGAAGGCTCTGAGCCACAGACCTCCAACTGAAGTCAGAACAGGTTGTAGGAGCCATCAGGGTTAAGCGCAACTGTCACTCAGGCGGGCAAAGCTGCCAGCTCTGAGCTAAGTCCACATCTTTCTTGTACACAATCGATCATACAAAATCGATTAGGACGACTCAGAGAAGGGATCCCCGACTTAACAAAATGATATCCCCACTCAATCCTGGACGAAAATCAATATTTTTAATTAGCACGATAGCTTTTTATTAAGAGAGGTAAAAATGTTGTCAGCTTAAAAATAATTCTTGATATCTTTTCAACTTTTGTCGTTATCGGCGCAGCGAGGGGGGCACTTCCAGGCCGTGGGCTTCCATGAGGTCGGCTCGGCCCATCAGGTGGGCTGGGGATCCCTGGGCCCAGATCCGCCCTTGATCCAACAGGATGACCTGATCGCACACCTCCAGGATCAGCTCCAGATCGTGGGAAGCCAGCAGAAAAGTGTGGGCGGCCTGTTGCAAAAAAACTATCAACCGGCGCCGGGCTCGCAAATCGAGGTTGGCTGTCGGCTCATCGTAGAGCACCAACTGGGGCTGCATCGCCAGGATCCCGGCAATGGCAACCATGCGCTTTTCCCCACCAGAGAGGTGATGGGGGGGACGATCGGCCAAATGGAGGGTGCCGGTCATCTGCAGGGCGGCCTGAACGGCAGCCGCAATCTCCGCCTCAGGACGGGCCAAATTGCGCAGTCCGAAGGCCACATCTTCGGCCACCGATGGGGCAAACAGTTGGTCGTTGGGATCCTGAAACACCAACCCCACCTCAGGGCGAAACTGGCCGGGCCGCAGCGGCTGGCCAAACAAACTCACCTGGCCAGAGCAGGGGGGCAACAGGCCGCAGAGGGTGAGGAACAGGGTAGTTTTACCCGCGCCATTGGGGCCGATCACCCCCAGATGTTGCCCAACCTCGACCCGTAGATCCAGCCCTTGCAGCACCGGCGGATGACCGGGATAAGCTGTCCACAATTGGTTCACCTCCACCGCCGGCACCGGGTTCATAGCAAAGCTAGGGCATCCGCACGTCTTTCCAGCGCTCCTGGGTGGCCGTGGGGGTAAGTTGCAAGGTGGGCACACTGGGGCTGGTGAGGTCAATCTGGACGATGTCGTCGGGCGTACACTCGCAGTAGCGGCGCAGATCCCGCATTTGGTTGAGGGTCTGAATTTGCAAGGGCAAGCGGTCGGAAATTGGCCCCAGGTAGACGTTGCCCAGCTCAGTATGCAGGGTAATTCCCGCTCCAGATTGCCAATCCACTGCCCTGATCTGAATTTCAGACTGCTGTAAAGCCCTGAGCAACAGCGCCCATTGCTCTGGGGTGTGGTTCTCCCAGCCCAGCAGCTCCAGCTCAGGCCAAGACGCGGGGGAACGGTAGGGATCCGGAGACAGCCAGTTGCCTTGGACATCCACCCAGCCCAGTTGGTTGCCCCATCGCGCGCGCGCCACAGGTTGCCGTTCCCGCACCTGGACGATGACACCCACCGGCAGCAGCCGCCGCTGCACCTGGACGCTTTCGATGGGAGAGGGGCGGGTCGGGGATCCCAGCAAAGCCCTTTCCAAAGCAGCCGGTTGCACCTGCCAAATGTTGAGGGGATACTGCAGGGGCAATTGTGCCCGTATCCAGGCGGGATCGACCCAGTGGGCACCCTTTACCTGAATCTGTTCTGGCTGACGAATTTGCCAGTGGGGCTGCCGTAGGCCCAGCACCAGCAGCGCCAAGAGGGTCATCGAACCGGTCAGGCGCCAGGATCCCTGCCAGAATCGGCTGCGCCGTTGCCGACGCAAAAGCTGCCTACGCTGCAGGATTTGTTCACGGTTGGGAGCAGCCAGGAGTGCCATGGATCCCCCTTCACCCCATCACGGGGTATGCAGATGGGGAACATTCCATGCTTCTATTCAACCCGCAATCTCCTGAACCTGATCCGCCCGCAGCCAAACCGTAGGGGTGGGAACAGCCCCAAACTTAATCTGCAGGTAGTCACCTTTGATATCCACGACTTCTCCGGGGGTCTCGAAAACGTAGTTGGGAATAAAAGGATCGCTTGCCTGCGCTTCTAAGCTACCCTCCAGTTTCTCGCGGATGGCCCGCACCAGGGTGCCTCGCTTAATCGCCATTGCTCCTCCTCAAGTTCAGTCGCGGATTAGTCGGCTCGATAGCAGTTGTATCACGCCTGCCGCTGCCGTGAAGAAGAAAGCTGGGATCCAGCCTCTGGTTGGCTCTGACAGGGATCAACCTGAGTTTGGCTTATTTGCGTTTTAGGCTGCGGGCCATATTGCGGAAGGTATCCATGTCCGATCCCCCTTGACGGCGTGGGCTTACTCCGCTGCTGCTTGAAGCGGAGGATCCCTGCTCAGCAGCAGTTTCAGGAGTTTTGGCTGCCTCTGCGGACAACTTAACTTTACCGAGGGAAGAGACCTGCTCCACCACCTCCACCTTCTCCTTACTGCCGAAATCCTGGAAGGTGTGCTTCACGATCCTGGGGGTGCGCATGTACTCAATGTTGCCAAGGGTTTTGGCTTCATCTGGGTCGAGAAAAAAAGTATTGTCGTTTTTCGCTTTCTTTGGGGTTGGCTTAGCAACAGTTTCCGGTGAGGACGTGGCCGCAGCTTTGCCGCGCGAGCCGAAAAAGCGCTTGAAGATGCCTACCATGGTCGTTTTGCCTGCAATGGGAAGGAAGTTGAGCCGGATCCCTAGGCACTGATATTGGCCACCCGCCCTTGGCAAGGTGAGGGCCAGGCCCGGTCATGAAATAATGTTAAGCCAACTTAGAGCACCCTGCCCTCCGGGGCAGAAGGGTTTCTGGGCCAAGTGCTTGTGGCTGCTCTGACCAGTTTGAGTTCCCCTGCTCTCCGGCCTGCTGGGCGACTGTCCTCACCCCTTTTCCCAAAACGAGAGAGCTGACCTGGGAGGATTAGACCGCCTTACGGAAGCCATCATCCAGGGGATTGTTCAGAACTAGCTCTGTAGACTCCGCACGCAGTTTAATATGACCTGCAGGTTTTTCAGCCCTAAGGCTTTGGACGAACGGGATCCCTGCCCCACAGAAGCTGCATTGCGCATTGCTAAATACAATCACTTTAAGCACACTTTAAGCAGGAAGGAGACTTTTCCGTCTGTGTTGCTTCCTAGCTCCTCTCTCCCTATGGGAGAGGGGTTGGGGGTGGTTGCGGAAGCGGCGCAGAGCGTTTGGACGGCACTGCGTAGCAATTAGTAAAGTGTCTTAATCTAACTTGAAATGACTATGTGATGATGTAGTGAATAGAGTTGTCTCAATCCAGCCAGACTAAAATCGTCGGCTTATGCCCAGCTCCTCTCTTCTAGAGAGACCTCAGGTGTGCTGTTCCAGCCAGCAGTGACTATACGGACATACAACGAAATAAGAAGCCCAAAAATCACTCTAGCCCCAGGCAAGCACAAACCATAGTAGCAGCTGTGCCCCTAGAGCGGCCTGCCAAGAAAACCTTGCTACCGAGCTTGTGAGGTGTAGTGCACTTCAACCCTGAGAGGAGCGCCCAGGTTCAAGGCAGTGCCAATACACCGGGCCAAGATTTGAATGTTAAGCCGCTGATCCGTCGATTCTAAACTTGTTGCAAGCCGACTCTTGCTTGGACCAACTACGGGTGAACGCTGTACGCTCATCTTAACAGACTCCCTATTTTGGTGAGGGCTGAACAACCAACTGACTTTCAGGTGATGTTATTGAGGAATCTCAAAGGAATACCGACCAGCAGCATCCAAGAACCTGCTCTTTGAGATTAGGATGATTTGCCCTTCTTGTGCATCGACAACCCTACGGATTTGTTAGGCAAGACACTCTTGGACTTTAAGGGATCCCACGGAAAAAGAATCTCTACTTTGCGAAACTTTGCGAAGCACTTTTGGGTAGAGATGAGGACGACCCGGAAAACTGGCTCTCGGTTCCCTGCGCACGCTCGCCAACTGCCAAGATGCTCTACCCCAAGTGGTTGGGGATCCAGCCGCATCGGGTTGCCTAGCAAAAGTGTTGCTATAGACCCGCGAGAGAGTTCTGCTGTTTGACAGGTTCTGTCTGCTGTGGTCTTCTGTAAAGAATGGATGTTGCCGCTCCATGGGTGGGCATGCTCTATTTTGGGATGAGCCCCCTTATAATGAACATTAGGAATCCAAGTGTCCCTGCTGTCCCTCCGCCTGGCTGGGTTCTCTTCACTGCATACAAGGGAACAACCGAGCCGCAAAGTCCGGGATAGCTGCTGTTGCGTTTTGAGAGGAATCCATGTCTCTAGTTTTTAACCTGGTGAAGCGTTTGCAGCTCATCCTGCTCAGCCTTGTGGTTGGGGGGTTGGCTGTGGCGTTCTTGTCCAACCCTGCTGCTGCCGAGACCTACATTGTCAAAATGGGATCCGACAAAGCCCAGTTGGTCTACGATCCGCCTTCTCTCACCATCAATCAAGGGGATACCGTCCAGTGGGTGAACAACAAGGTCTACCCACACAATGTTGTCTTCGACAAGGTGCCCGGTGGAGATGCGGCTCTGGCCGCCAAGCTCTCCCACAAGGCACTGCTCACTGCTCCTAAGCAGGTGGTGGAGTCGGCTTTTGTTGATGTTCCTCCAGGTGAGTACACCTACTACTGCACGCCCCACCGTGGGGCCGGAATGGTCGGCAAGATCATCGTGAACGGCTAAATCCACACCCCAAGTGCTGAACTTCTAGGGATCCCACTTTTGGTTTTGCCTTGCTGGACAGGGATCCCTGCCTTTAGCATAAAAGTT
Source organism: Synechococcus sp. R5-15 (assembly GCF_047462035.1). Classification (NCBI taxonomy): domain Bacteria; kingdom Bacillati; phylum Cyanobacteriota; class Cyanophyceae; order Synechococcales; family Synechococcaceae; genus Synechococcus; species Synechococcus sp. R5-15. The sequence continues at coordinate 5,090 of NZ_JANSIK010000125.1, forward strand.
AGCCCTCTCAGGAGTGGGAGGGCTTTTTAGCGAATGAATACGCATCTAACCGGCTTGTCTTCGAGCCGCACAAGTTTAGTCCACAAACGGGTTCTCTATGACCACCAGCGTTAAAGGTTACCTGCTCTTGGCCGTTTCCTGCCTCAGCGCCATTGCTGCTGTTGGCTCAATTTTCGAGTTGGCTTCTGGCGAGCCGGATTTTGGCGTCGGCCCCACCAGCATCATCTTGGTTGTCGCTGCTCCATTGGCTGTTTGGCTGTTTCAGGCTGCGGTTGGAGCGGCACGGGCCGGCAATACGGCCGGGAAGGGAAGCAAAAAGAAAAAATGAGGAGACGGTGAGAACCCTGAGCAAATGGATATGGGGTCAGCAGGTTTGCTTCAAGGAGACCTCAGACTCCCTCTCAATTTCAGTCAGTTGGTGAAACTCCGGCAAGAGCTCCCGGTTCTGCACAGTTCCAAGAGCTGATTCCAAGCCGGCGGTAGCTAGGGTACAACTGGAGCCAGAACCATTCAGTACGGTCTCGGCGACCCGTCCATCTTTGCCGATCCGATATTCCACCTTGATGTACTCAGGCATCCGCACTCCACTGGTTACCGATCAACAACAGGTTCTTCCCCATTCTAGTTCTTGCTTCCTTTTCCTGGGCTAGATCTGGCTGGGCTCTATGGCTTCTGCTCGTCCCCCCTTCCAGGCTGCCAAAAGGGATCCCGGGATCCGGCGAGACCTCGGCTTGGGTGTGGGGGCATTGGTGTGTGTGGTGCTGATCGGCACCCTCTGGTACCACGGGGTGGAGCAGTGGCCTTGGGTGGAAGCTTTTTACATGACCGTTATCACCCTAACCACCGTGGGCTTCATGGAGGTGGGGCCGCTGGGGGAGCGGGGGCGTTTATTTACGGTGGCCTTGATCCTGATGGGGGTCTTGAGCATCGGCTTCATGGTGAATCGCTTTACAGAGGCCCTCATCCAGGGACATTTTCAGGAAGGGATCCGGCAACGGAAATGGAAGAAACAGATGGAAGCGCTGAACAACCACTACATCATTTGCGGTTTCGGGCGCATTGGCCGGCAGGTGGCCCAAGAGTTTCGAGCAGAAGGGGTGCCATTTTTGGTGATCGATCAGTCTGCTGAGGCGATTCAGGTGGCTCAAGAGCTGGGATATGTGGCTCTCCAGGGGGATAGTACTCTAGATGCCACTTTGCTCGAAGCGCGGGTGCAACAGGCGGAGGGGCTGATTGCCGCCCTGTCTTCCGATGCCGAGAACCTCTACGTGGTCTTGTCGGCCCGCACCTTGAACCCCCGCATTCGCACCATTGCCCGCGCCAATACGGAGGAGGCTTTGCAAAAACTGCAGCGGGCGGGCGTTGCCCATGCCATTTCTCCTTACATCACGGGCGGAAAACGCATGGCGGCGGCTGCCCTGCGTCCTCGGGTTGTGGACTTTGTGGATGGCATCCTTGCCGGTCGGGATCGCACTTTCTACCTGGAGGAGTACGAGCTGGCAGCCCAAGAATGTCCTTATGTCGGGCAAACCCTACGGAAAGCCGATTTGCGCAACCGATCCGGAGCTTTAGTGGTGGCGATTCGACGGGCGGATGGCCAGTTGATCGGTGGCCCCAGCGGAGAAACCCTGTTGCAGCCGGGGGATCTGCTGTTGTGCATGGGCACCGCAGAGCAGTTGCGTCGGCTTGGACAGTTGCTCTATCCACGCCCGTAGCAGCCCGTTCTCCACCTGGGTAGCCTGGCTCAAATCCGCCTCAGGATACTGGGGCCGTGAGAGTCGGTGCCGCAGGTTTTCAAAAGTCCGTAGGCCTCGGCCAACTCTTCCGCTTTCTCCGTCACTTCCGGGCTAGGGATCCAAATCTCCGGGTTTTTGTAGGCGTAGTAGACCTCAAGGCCATCTATTCCCAACTCCGCTGCGGCTGGGACAATTTCCTCTGCAGGCAGGCAATAGCGAAAGGGATGGGCCAACACCGCCAAGCCTCCTGCCGCTTGAATGGCCTGGATCGCGTCGGCGGCGGGCAAGCCGGGAACCTGCTCCCCTTGGGCAAAGGGATCCAGGACACCATCGGTGGGATCGAAGCCGTAGCCGAGAATATGCACTTCACAGCCCAACAGGTTGGCTGTGATCTCGATCCCCGGCCACAGGATGGGGTCGTCGGGACGATCCAGGTGGGCGCGGGCTCGCTCGTAGCCCTTCAGGGTGTGGTGATCGGTGATGGCTAGGCCCTTGAGGCCGTGCCGGCGCGCCTGCTCCGCCAGATCCACGGGATCCATCTGCCCATCCGAACAACGAGTGTGTAGGTGAAAGTTGTACTGCAAGGGACAAGAACGAGGGCCAACCCCCTGTAGCACCTGCCGCAACTCCCCAGCAGAAGGCACCACGCAGGGATCCCGTTCCAAGCTGACAACCATAGCCACCCTTGGGTTCTGAAGTTTTATTAAGCATGTCCCCCCATTGTAGCCAGGGGCAAGGGTCAGTGCTATGGGTCAAAGACTAGTAAACTACCCGACCCTGACTGCTTCGCAGTACAGGGCGGGCTTTCGGTAGCCCTGCAGTTGGCAAGCC
>NZ_JANSIK010000126.1:0-15778 GCF_047462035.1 Synechococcus sp. R5-15
GAATGCGGCAAGCGGCGTTTCGTCTGCGGGAGAGAATCAGGAACTTGGTGGACGAGTGCCATCGCAAGGTTGCGGCGTTCCTGACGGATAGCTACCGATTGATATTCCTCCCCACTTTCGAGTCAGCCCAGATGGTTGCCAAGGCGGGGAGGAAGTTTGGTAGCAAGACGGCGAGGGCGATGCTCACCTGGGCGCACTATCGGTTCAAGCAGTTCCTGAAGTTTCAAGCCAAAAAGAAAAACGTGGTTGTTGTGGAAGTGTCGGAGGCGTACACCAGCAAAACCTGTACTAAGTGCGGGCACATCCACACGAGGTTAGGTGGCGCAAAGGTGTTTAGATGCCCAAAGTGCAACCATAGGCTACCACGGGATTGGCAAGGCGCTCTGGGCGTTATGCTCAGGGCTTTGCGGGATACCGCCTTTCTGTTCGGAAATGGACAGAATGCTATCGCTGCACCGTTGAGCGATAATGCTCAGCAGTGTTCAGCGTAAATGTATCAGAATACGAAGGCGAGGTCAAAACTGGATCTGGACGCATTGTTTCCTCGGTTTTGCCCCAGCTGGATTTGAGCGCGGAAGATATCTTACAAGCGCGTCGTTCTGTGTTTCATACTTTGCCAGGAGAAACTTATGCCGATTGGAGTGCCTCGGGTTCCCTACCGTTTGCCCGGCGAGCCCTATAGCCAGTGGATTAGCCTTGACGATCGCCTGTACCAAGAGCGGATTTTGTTTATCGGCGAGCCCATTGACGATAGCTTGGCCAATACCATCGTGGGGGTGATGCTCTACCTCAACTCGCAGGATCCGCAAAAGGACATTGTGATGTACATCAATTCTCCCGGTGGCTCTGTGACGGCGGGCATGGCCATCTACGACACCATGAACCACATCAAGCCAGATATCGTTACGGTTTGCGTGGGCCAAGCAGCTTCAATGGGAGCCTTTTTGTTGGCTGCTGGCACCAAGGGCAAGCGGTTTGCCCTGCCCCACTCCCGCATCATGCTGCACCAGCCTTCGCTGGGCACGATCCAAGGCCAAGCCAGCGACATTGAAATTCGCGCCCGCGAAACTCTGCGAGTCAAACGACGCATGAACGAGATCTTGGCGCAAACCACCGGCCAACCGCTGGAGAAAATCGAGCGGGATGTGGAGCGAGACTTTTACCTCTCGGCCACGGAAGCTCAGGCTTACGGCATCGTGGATCGGGTGATCCAAGAGCGCTCGGAAGCCATGGCCAGCTAAAGGGATCCCCCCCTTTCCCCCAGCAACAGGTCGAGGGGTTGGGAAAGGTTGGGAGGGATCCCTTCAAGGGGTGGAGTTCAGTGGACAACGCTAGGAGAACCGGTCGGATGGGCCAACGGCTCTGGAGTGCAGGACTGGGCTGCTGCGCGGGTCTGCTGCTGCTTTGGCCAGAAGCTTGGGCACTGCCCCCTGCCGATGAGATCCCGGAAGAGGTGCTGCGGGCGCAGCCAGATTTGCGGGCTCGCTCTCCGGTCGATAATCAGCCCCTCGCCGCCGCCGAAGCTCTAGAACTCCAGGAAGCCTTGGCAGCTCGGCCCGAAACCGGATCCGTCTCCCCCGAGGTGGAGCGGCTGATCTTTTTGCTCAGGCTGCGCAAAGGATTTCGAGATCTGTTGCCTTTTTTGTTCCCCTGACTGTTTTCTGGCCCTCACCCCCTGTCCCTCTCTCCCCAAGGGCGAGGGGAAGAGGCCGGTGGGATCCCTTTTTGGTAACGGTAGGGTCCGGCGCGGGATCCCCAGGTTTGTTGGCCAGTGGCGGCGTCAAAGCCCCGATCCCAGGTGATGAATTCGCTGGGGGTGAGGTCGAACTCGATGTGGATATAGGTGCTATCCCCGGGGTTCAGACGACATTCTCCACCTGGCAGCATTTCGCCGTGGTAGCAGTCTGGGCGCTTTTCCACCAAAATGCGACAACCGGGCAAATGCTCCAGGTCGGCCAAGGAGAGCTGCGCCAAGCGCTGCGGATCCTGAGAGGCACCTGCCCAAGCTGCTTGATCCCGCAATTTGTAGTTCTCGATCCGCAAGGGATCCCCCAATACCTGGAGCACCCGGCTGCGATAAAACCGGCCCGGCGTGTGCTGGTTAAATTGCTCGGTAAAAAAGCCGATCCCCTCCGAGAACAGGTGGGGCAGACGCACGTACCAAAGGCTGACCGGCACAAACCACACCGGCTCCGCCATTGCCTGGGCGCGGTTGCTGTAGTAGCCCTCCAGCCAATCGGCCAAGGTGTGCAGGTCGGAAGCGGATTTTTCGTCTACCATAGGGAGCTATGACAAAACTCACCCCCAGCTCCAGCTACAGCATTGCCCTGCGCATTCGCCTGCTCAACCAGCCGGGAGCCCTAGCCCGCGTCACCCAGGCCATTGCGGAAGTGGGAGGCAGCCTTAGCCAGATCGATCTCATCCACCAATCGGCAGCAGAAACGGTGCGAGAAATCTGTGTAGATGCCGTCAGCAGCGAGCATGCTCAGCAAATTTACGCCGCCGTTGCCTCCTTGGCCAATGTGAAGGTGGAGCGGGCGGTGGACCGCACCTTTGAGCTGCACCGCGGGGGAAAACTGCAAGTGGTGGCCAAAAGCCCCCTGGAGAGCGCCGCCGATCTGGCCATGGCCTACACGCCGGGGGTAGGGCGGGTTTCTCTGGAAATTGCTGCCAACCCCGCCGCGGTCTATGAGTACACCATCAAGGGCAACAGTGTAGGCATTGTAACCGATGGCAGTGCGGTGCTGGGCTTGGGGAATGTCGGCCCGGAGGCAGCTTTGCCGGTGATGGAGGGGAAGGCGGCGCTGTTCAAGCGCTTTGCCGATATCGATGCCTTTCCTCTGTGCCTGGCCACTCAGGAGGTGGGGGAAATTGTAGAGACGGTGGTGCGCCTGGCGCCGGGATTTGGCGGCTTTAACCTGGAAGACATCAGCGCCCCTCGCTGCTTTGCCATTGAGTCTCAGCTCAAGGCCCGCCTCAACCTGCCGGTGTTTCACGACGATCAGCACGGCACCGCCATTGTGGTGCTGGCGGCGCTGCTGAATGCCCTGAAAGTGGTGAAAAAGAGCCTAGACGAGGTGCGCATTGTCCTCAACGGGGCCGGGGCAGCCGGCATTGCCGTGACGCAACTGCTGCGGCGGGCCGGGGCAGCCCACATCCTGGTCTGCGACCGCCAAGGGATCCTCAGCCGCTCCCGTTCCGATCTCACCCCCGAGAAGGCGGCCATTGCCGTCGAGGAGAAGGGATCCCTGGCGGAAGCCTTGGTGGGAGCGGATGTGTTTATTGGGGTGAGCGTGGCCAATGCCCTGACAGTGGAGATGGTAGAAAAAATGGCACCGGATCCCATCGTCTTTGCCCTGGCCAACCCGGTGCCCGAGATCCAGCCGGAGCTGGTGGGCAATCGGGTGGCAGTGATGGCCACGGGCCGCAGCGACTACCCCAACCAAATCAACAACGTGCTGGCCTTTCCGGGCGTGTTTCGCGGCGCCCTCGACTGCCGCGCCAAGCAGATCAACACCGAGATGTGCCTGGCTGCCGCTCAAGCCATTGCTGCCTTGATCCCTGCCGAAGAGTTGGATCCCCAGTGGATCATCCCCTCGGTCTTCGACGGGCGGGTGGTTCCTCAGGTGGCCGCTGCGGTAATCCAGGCTGCCCGCCAAACCGGCGTGGCCGGGATCCCATAACTTGTTCAATAAACAGGCTAATTCAGCACACGAGCATCACGGCTTGCAAGTCCTCGGGGAGAGGCAGCAGCGGGCCTCTTTTTCGTAATTTTTCGTAATTTAACAATTCTTCAGAGCGCCTCTTCTGGAAGTGGAGTTCTTTATATCTTGAGCTCTAGCTTCCTGCCTAGCTGGGGTTCTCAATGGACTTACGCAAGCCCTTCTATGTTCACCTCGTTACTGCCCTCGCCGCTGCTGGTATAGCTGCCGCGCCCCTGGATCGACTCAGTAAGGCCGGGGGAGTGGGTCTAGTCGCTGGAACTGGGAGCGTGGTAGCCGCGGAAGTTGCCCAACGTCACGGCAAGCGAGCTCGAGCTTTGAGAAGCCGGATTGAGGAGCTCTCCCGGCAAATAGAAGAAAAGGAACAGCAGCTACGTAGCTATGAAAATCAACTGGATGAGCTTCGAGCCCAGCTTCAACAGCGGCAAGAGCAACTTCAGCAGCTCACAGATGAGGTTTCAGAATTACAGAAGCGCTCTGCCGAGAAAGAAGAAGAGACAGAAGAAGAGATCCAAAGATTAGTTGCTGAGCAGCAAAGATGGCAGCAGGTTGCCATGGACTTGTCTGGGCAAGTCCAGCAAAAGGAGCAGCAGCTACAGGACAATCAAGCGGAACTGGACCGGCTGCAGGCGCGGCTTCAGCAAATGAATGAAGAAGTCCAGGCTTTGAGAGCACGTCTGGATGAGCAGAGCCAACTGAGTGAAGAGCTTCGGAGTCAGATTCAAGCTCTTTCTGGGGAAGTCAGGGAAAAGGAACGCCAGCTGGAGGAGCTAGAAGCTGAGCGTCACAACCTGTTGGAGCAGTTCCGGGTCAAGGAGCAGCAACTGCAAAGCGCCCAGGGCAGGATCGCAGAGCTACAAAGTCAGATCTCGCAGCTGGCCCAGCAACACCGCTTAGATGGGCTTCAGGGGCAGAGAATTGAGGATCTCTCTCAGCAAATAGAAGAAAAGGATCAGCAGCTACGCAGCTATGAAAATCAACTGAATGAGCTCCGAACCCAGCTCCAACAGCGGGAAGAGAAGCTCCAGAGACTTGAGGCTGATCTAGCAGAGTATCAGAAGCTCCTAGAACAGCTCGAACAGCTCGAAACTGAGCGGCAAGAATGGCGGCAGAATGCCATGAACTTGTCTGAGCAAGTTCAGAAACAAGAGCAGCAGCTACAAGGTCAGCAAGCGGAACTGGATCATCTGCGGGCACAGCTTCGGCGGAGAATTGAGGATCTCGCGCAAGCCGACACTAATACTATAGTCTTAGCAAGAAGCGAAAGGGATTTTTATCGAGAAGAAGCCAAGAGTTTTATCTTAGAGATCTTGAGTAGAGCAGCCGATCAGGTGCATAAGGGAAGTAGAGTCCAGCATATACTCCAAGACCTAATTCAGAATAACCATGCAAACGAAGGTAAGAGTTATCGTCAAAGGCTTAGGGAAGATATAAATCATTTGTTCAAAGGCTACCGCAAATGGTGCGATAATAGTTATGAAGCAGAGTTGCATAAGCTTGGTTTTGAGGTTGCTTCAGAGAAAAATTACGTTGTGATTAGATTTCACGGGGATAACCGCTATCAAATTTCCCTAGCTAAGACTCCCAGCGATCAGCGTGCTGGTTACGAGATTGCTCAAAATATTCGCAATAAAATCTTCGGTCTAACAGAGCCTACTTGAGGCTTACTTGTGAAAGGTGGGGATCTTTTTTTCTGGCCAAGGTTGGGGAAGTCAGCTTGGGCCCTGATAGGATAGGGGAAAGGGAATCTCCGCCATGTTCTACCTGCCAGTCTCACTGTTGTTGTTTTTAATGCTTCTACTGCTATTGCCCTTCCTCTGGCTGGGGCTAGCAGTGGATGTGGTGGCGCTGGCGGTGGGAAAGCTGGGGTTCTCGCGGGAGGGAGCGCTGTTACTGCTGCTGGCCATCCTGGTGGGCAGCTCGGTCAATATTCCCCTCTATCGGGTGAAATGCGAGGTGACGCTGGTAGAAGACCTAGCTAGCTTGTGGATGCGGCAGTTCTGGGGGATCCCTTTGACCAAGCTTTCCCAGGAGACGGTGATTGCCTTAAACGTGGGCGGGGGGCTGATCCCGGTGCTCTTGGCCCTATACCAATTTGGGCGGGCCGATAGCGTGCTGATCCTGGCGGTAACGGCGCTGGTAACCTTGGTCAGCTACTATGCTTCCCACGTGGTGCCCGGGATCGGCATTCAGATGAATCCTCTAATTGCCCCAGCTACAGCAGCCTTGGCCGCTTTGTTCTGGGCTGGGGATCAGGCGCCAGCGGTGGCCTTTGCCGGCGGGGTTTTGGGTACCCTTATCGGGGCGGATCTCCTGCACTTGCCGGAGGTGTTGCGGCGCAATTGCTCAGGCATTCTCAGCATTGGCGGGGCCGGGGTTTTCGATGGTATTGCCCTCTGTGGCTTGTTTGCCCTGCTGCTGAGCTAAACCAGCAAATAGGTAAGGGAAAGGGTGATGGATTGGGCGGGATCCAGCCAACGCAAGTCGGGATCCCCTTCGGAGGCACGCTGAGTCAACTCCTCGAGGAGCGTTTGCGTCCATTCCAGCGGCCCATTGAGCAACATCGGCGAACGGGCTACCCCCAGTTTGCGGGCCATAGCCTTGAGGGCTTCCAAGCTGGCGGACAGGGGGCGGGTGCTGGCCACAAACAACAGCTCCGTCAGCCCTTGGGCATGACAGGTGAGCAAGTCAGAGCTCACAGCAGAGCGCAGCTCGCCATCGACCTCCGGCAAGGGTGGCAAAGTTAAACTGCTCTTGGCTTCCAAGCGAAGAGGTGTGGTGAAGTTGTCCTGAGGCAGGGGGGCCAGCAGGTGCAGTTGTCCGGTCGGGTCGATCAGCAACAGGTAGCCGTAGAGATCCTGCTCGCTGTTGTTGCAAAGGGTGAGATGCAAGGGATCCCCTCGCGTAAACCGCTGCATACCCACCTCAGCAGGAGCGGAAGTTGCGGACTGGACAAGGCGTGCCGCCAACGAGGGAGCTAAGGACTCCGTCCCGCTGGCGCGATTGGCAGCTCTACCTTTGACAGCCAACTCCGCCACCACCGCCAAGGAAGAGGAAACAGCATTGAGAGTGGTGCGCAAACGTTTGGCAGCCAGCAGATGGGCAAGACGGGGAGCTAACCGCTGGACGGCCATTGCTGCAGCCTCTCCTGCCGGGCCACAGGAATTCAGGAGCAATTCTCGCCCCGGCCAGAACAGGCTGTAGCTGTTCACTTCCAGGGGTTTGAGCAGGGTATCCGACCGTTCGCGCCAGCGGGACGGAGTCCTAAAAGCAGTGGCCATTTCCGGGGTGATGCGGCCCAACAAACAGTCCACCTGTCGCTCGCGGGGGTTGGCCGTTTCCATCCAGCTGTAGCCGGCAATGGCATTGGTCAGATCCACCTTTTCAATGCGGCCCAGGTTCTCCTCTAGGCCAACCAAAAGCTTGAGCGTGCTGGAGAGGCCGCGCAGCTGCTCCCGCAAAGGTGTGCCCACAGGGGGAAGCTGCCCTTCCGGACTGGCCATCTGAACCTGAGCCAACAGCCCACTGCGAGAACGCATGAGCAGCGGCGTCGGCGAAGAGGCCGAAGGATCGGCGGGAATGGGAGCCAAGAGAGTACCCGGCTGCAAACCACACAGGGCCGCCGATGGGATCCCGCCTAACCACACCTGAGCCCGATTTCCCTTCACTTCTTGAACTACCCCGCTGACCCCTGCCGGTGTGGGCATGAGAAAATAGGGATGGATGTGTCGAGCAGTGTCTTTGCCTTCCAAGGTGGGGCGTTGGCAGGCGAAGAGGCCCAGCTCTCGCCGGCTAACCACTTGGCTAAAGGCCACCAGCAGACGGGTGGCAGGCGTGGTTTCCCACAGGTACTGCGTCAGCAGATAGGTGAGTACCCCAGCATAGAATCCCGGCCAAGCAGCTTCTGCTGCCAAGTCTTGCGGGGTGGTGGCCGAAATCAGCAAGCCCTTGGGCGGAGACGGCCAAACCCGCTGGGGTTCCGAGGAGTCTGGGATGGCGGCTGGGGGACGGGAACGCAGTTGCAAGTTGCCTCGCACCGACGGCGAGACATAGGTAAAGCCACAGTCCAGAAGGGTGGTGATCTGGGCAGTGCCCAAGCCTTCCAAAAGCCGGAAAAAGCTGTCTAGCTCCATTGCTGCCACTCCCTCAGAGCCAGACAACAGCAGCACCGGCTGCCAACAGTTGGGCGCGGATCCCAGCCGCCACTGGCCATAGCCGCTAAACTGCACCACTACCGTTTCAGCCGTGTGACCTTGACCCCCCAAGTGCTCTGCAAAGGCCGATTGGATCCCAGCCGGCGTGGCTGCCCCATCGGTAAGGGTGAGAATGTCTGCCGGGTCAAAACCAAAGCGATAGAGGAGTAGCTCCCGCTGCAACTCCACATCTGTCAAACACCCTTGTAGCGCGGATCCCTCGCCAAGGTAGCGGTTAATACCGATGAGAACAGCCAGCTTGCGGGAGCCAGCCGCCAAAGCTTGCCCATATCGCTCAGCCCGGCCCCTCAACCAGCCAGGGGATAGGCCAAGACCGGCAGCAACCAGGAGGAGTTTTTGCAGAAAAGACCGCCTTTCCATGTTGACCCTCTGGGCTGACCCCCGGCCCAACGACTACCCTATCGGCCAGCGAGCCACAGCTAAACTTTGCACTGGAATCTGTTGCTGCCTATTTCAGGATATCCCCATCCACACAGCTTTTTCCCGAGATCGAGTGACAGTTTTTGGCGTTTTCTTTGCATTCCTTATCAATCAAACCTCCGCTACTTCCCATGGGGATCCCACGGCAGCGCTCTTCTGTCAGACAAGTCCGTCAGACAGGAGGGAAAGTGTGAGGAAGTCAATACTCAGCGGTTCAGGAAATAGGGCAAGCAAGCCCCACGCTCCGGCCAATGGAAGCGGACGAAGGGAACCAAAATGAACCCAGCTATCCCCAGACAGAACAGGCCAAAGTAGAGGTGGAAAGCCCCGACTGGATCAGCTGGTTCCATCCTTCCCCCTCCTAGGGATCCCAGCGCTAAAGCCAAGAGATTGTTCAAGGCATGAGCCAAGACAGGCAAGGTCAGGGAGCGGGTCTGCAGGTAGAACAGGCCCATCACCAGGCCGAACACCGTCAACCCGACGGGGTTGGGGTGCAGCAGGCCAAATACCCCAGAAGAAGCCAGCAGACCTCTGGAGAGGCCCCACTTGAGGCCCCAGCGGTGTAGCAAGATGCCGCGAAACAGCCACTCCTCCGTTATGGGGGCCACCACCCCAATCGAGAGCCAGCGCAACCCCTGATACATCTGCGGCCAGGCCGTTTCCCTATCCTCTTCCCCCAGTGAGTGCAGCATCGACTCCGCCAGCTCCGGCGCAGGCAGGGATACCAGGTAGAGCATCAACAAAGTTGTGCCCAGGGAGAGCACTACCAAAGCCGGCACCACCCGCAGCAGGGATCCCCAGGGAATAGCAGCCCGCCAGTTGCCCCACAGCCGTCTCATCTGCAGATGGGCTTGCTGCCCCCGTCGCCAGCTCCAGATACAGGTGAGGACAAATGTAGCGCAATAGACAAAGTCGGCCAGCAGAGGATCGTCAGATGGGAGATGAAACAGCTGGGCCAAGGCGATGGCTCCCAAGCCTACCCCCAGGTTGATCACCAAGAAGGCCAACAGCACGTGGCGCGCCTTAAGGGCTGCAAACCCGGTCACACTCGGCTCGGCAGGCCGTAGAGGGGGAGATCCAGACACAGAGGCAGAGAGCGCAGTTTTCCCATTCTAGTTTTGGTGGGGATCCCCAGAGGTGGGCTGCTGTCAACTCCTCAGGGAGAAGACTGAAGATCCTTATTCCGAAGGTTCGTCCCGCCTTTTCAAACCCAATCGAGCAGGCTGGTGGCTGTCTCCGAGGGTCGCCAGGCTGAGCCAGCAAGTTAAGATGTGTTACGGAATCCGTTGGGGCATCTATGGGCGCAACACCGGTAGTGACAATAGCAGCGAGGCAGGATGGCTTGGGTTCTGGGGCTGTCTCCATCCCTCCGGCAGATCTGGGGGTGGTTCCTGAGCCAAGCTTGCGTTACGACCCAGAGCAGTTGGCCAAGCAATATCGAGGGCGCTGGGATCTGGTGGTGCGGCGCCTGTTTCAGTTGATCACCCCCTTTTTGGGCTTGTTGGCCTGGGTGTTTTGGGATCGCTGGCGGGGAGTAGAACTGAAGAATCGCCCGAAACATGCGGCCCGGCTACGGGAGATCCTCACGGAATTGGGGCCGACAGCCATCAAAATCGGCCAAGCCCTCTCCACCCGTCCCGATCTGGTTTCGCCCCTGTTTCTGGAGGAGCTGGCCAAACTGCAGGATGAGCTGCCCCCCTTCGAGAATGCCATTGCTTTTGCCCTCATCGAGTCGGAGATCGGCAAACCCATAGACAAAATCTTTCGAGAGATCAGCCCTGAACCGATTGCCGCCGCCAGCTTGGGGCAAGTGTACCAGGCCTACTTGCACAGCGGGGAGAAAGTCGCCGTCAAGGTGCAGCGGCCCGACTTGATTGGGCGCATCTCTCTCGACATGTATATTGTCCGCAGCCTGGCCGCCTGGGCCAAACGCACTTTCCGCCGCATCCGCAGCGACCTGGTGGGCATCGTCGATGAGTTTGCCGGGCGCCTCTACGAAGAAATGGACTACACGCAGGAGGGCCGCAATGCCGAGCGGTTCCTGGCGCTGTACCGTCACCCCTCCATCTACGCTCCCAAAATTTACTGGGAGTACACCCGCACCAAGGTGCTGACGATGGAGTGGATTGATGGCATCAAGCTGACTCAGGTTGACAAAATCGCTGCTGCGGGGCTGGATGGACGGCACTTGATCGAGATCGGTGTCAATTGCTCCCTCAAGCAGCTTTTGGAAAATGGCTTTTTCCACGCCGATCCCCACCCGGGCAACCTCTTGGCCATGTACGACGGGCGGCTGGCCTATATCGATTTCGGCATGATGAGCACCATCGCGCCCCATCAGCGCTATGGCCTGATCAAGGCGATTGTGCATTTGGTAAACCGAGACTTTGCCGGGCTGGCCCAAGACTACGTGGACTTGGAGTTCCTGGATCCAGATACCGACCTGACTCCCATCATCCCTGCTCTGGAAGCTGTCTTCGCCGAAGCGATGGGCAAATCGGTCTCCGAACTGAATTTCAAGAGCATCACCGATCGGCTCTCGGGGGTGATGTACGACTTTCCCTTTCGAGTTCCCGCCTACTACGCCTTGATCATCCGCTCTTTGCTCACCCTGGAAGGGATCGCCATCGGCCTGGATCCCAACTTTAAGGTGTTGAGCGTGGCCTATCCCTATGTGGCTCAGCGGCTGCTCACCGACCCGGCCCCGGAGCTGCGCGTATCTCTGCGGGAGCTGCTGTTTAACCAGGGGCAATTTCGCTGGAACCGCCTGGAGAACCTGCTGCGCAACGCCGTCAACAGCGAGGATTTTGACCTACAGGGATCCCTGGAAAAGGCCGTTGATTTTATCTTTTCTGAGCGGGGCGCTTTCCTGCGGGAGCGCCTAGTGGATGTGCTCTTCTCCAGCTCGGGATCCCAGGGTGGCTCAGATGGCTTGGCTCATTTGCAGCGTCTGTGGGAACTCCTCAGCAGCAACCCGAGCTTTCAGCCGCTGCAGCTTCTGCCGATTGTTGCCAAGGTGGCTGCCAAACCGGAAGCTCAACAACTGGGCCGTCAATTGGCCTCCCGCTGGTTGCAACGCTCGGCAGCTCGCCTCATCCGCGACCTGCTATTGCCGGATACAGAAAAGCCCAGTTCACCCTCTTCCCTCAACGGGCGTGGCGGGATCCCTGGGCCGGCAACCTCTGCTTCTACCGCTCAACTTCCCCTTCCGGCCTAGCTCAGGTGCTCTTGGGGGGCAGTATCGCTGTTGGGGTTAACAGAGGCCAGAGCCAGCGTAATCCACTCGGAAAATTCATCGCGGCGGAAAACCTGGGGGCGGGAGCGGGGGCCAAAACGCAGCAGGCTGGGCATGCCGTGCTCCTTGAGTCGAGACTGTAGCCAGGTGCCCACACCGGTTTTGCCATCGTTGGGCATTTCGGTTTGGAAGTCACTGTACATCAACAACAACTGGCTGCGAGATTGGAGCACCGCATTCTCTTGAATTAACTTCGGCAAGGAGAGATGGGTGGCTGAGACTGCCCCTTTGCTCCCTTTGGCCGATTCACGACGACGGTCGCGCGGGCGCGGGTTAGTGCTTTCACGGCTCTTGCGGGTTTTGGGTTCACTAGGCATAGAATCTCCTAAACGACAGAGTGCTCCCCAACGGGGGTTAAAGCGGGAACTCGCAGGCCAAAAGCCGAGCCCGCTGTGAAAGTGGCTCGATGGGTACAGTTCTGGAGAATCGCTGAGAAGAGGGACACCTGCTCTTGAGTAAGCGAAGAAGAACTGCGCTGAGCCGGCACGAAAGGCTGGGATCCCTTCGGCGCAACAGCAGTCCACAGCGGGCCGAGCTCCTGCCAATACATCCAAGGCCTGCCCTTGTTTTTCCTGTCGGAGGCCAGTTTGGCTACCACGAATCCGCAGGGCAAGCAAGCCCGGATGTTACCCCTATATTGACTTAAAAATGGACAAGTGGACAGTCCCTGGCCGAGAATTTAGCTGCTGCGGCGGGAGCTTCGGAAGGAACTAGGCTTGCCCGCCGGTGGCGAGTATCGCTGAGCTACGGGAGCAGCCTCCTACTACACCTGGAAGCGGTTGTTGGTGGTGTCCAAAAAGGAGTTTCACTGGCTTACTGAGATACTATGCGCATTGCCATTGTCGGGTTGGGGTTGATCGGCGGATCCCTGGCCCTCAAACTGACCGAAAAGGGATATCCCGTCTGGGGGATAAGCCGCAACCCGGCCACCTGCAAACAGGCTCTGGAACGGGGTGCTGTCCAAGGCTGTGGAACCGAGTTGGCCCAGTTGGCTCGCTTTGATCCGCAAATGGTGCTGATCTGTACCCCTCTGGAGCAGGTGTTGACCACGCTAGCCGCCCTGTTGCCTTATTTGTCGGCAGAAACCGTGGTGAGCGATGTCGGCTCGGTTAAGCAGCCCATCGTTGCTCCGGCAACCGAATTGTGGCCCTGGTTTGTGGGGGGGCACCCCATGGCCGGCAAAAGCCTGCAAGGGATCCAAGCGGCAGAAGCTGACTTGTTTCGGGGGCGGCCCTACGTGCTCACTCCCATCGCCGAGACCCAACCTCAGGCTCTCGATGCGGTGAAAGAACTGATTGCTGCTGTTGGCGCAGAAGCTGTCCTCACGGATCCCGCACGCCATGACCGAGCGGTGGCCTGGATCAGCCATTTGCCAGTTATGGTCAGCGCCAGTTTGATCGCAGCGGTTAGCCAAGAAGGGGATCCCGCGATTCTGGAATTGGCCCGCACTTTGGCCAGCAGCGGATTCCGCGATACCAGCCGTGTTGGCGGAGGGATCCCGCAATTGGGTTTGGAAATGGCCCGCCACAACCGACAGGCGCTGCTGACTGCCCTGAGCAGCTACCAAGCTCAGCTGCGACAGATAGAGCAGTTGATCGCTGGCGAAAGGTGGGACGAATTGCTCCTGGTGCTGCAACGAGCTCAACAGGAATGGCAGCAGTTCCCCGTCAACCATCCTCGCGGAATTCCTCACAACCTGCGCGGTGGGAATGGACAGTAGACGTACTCCCCCAAGACTGGGGATCCCAGGGGGGCGGGGGAGTTCATGCTACCTTGAGCTTATGTGGACAGATCGAGCTTATGTTGAGCACGGCTCAGCTTTGGCTTTACCAACTGGAACAATGGGCAACTGAGCTGGTGCAGTTTCAACTGCAGCACCTTTCTCCCGTCAGTCTGCTGGTGGTGGGCTTGGCCGGCTTGCTCACCAGTCTTTCCCCCTGCACGCTGTCTATGCTGCCAGTGACCATCGCCTACATCGGCGGCTACACTCGCACCCCTGACGAAGCGGCTGCAGAAGGGCGGCTGCAGGTCTGGGCTCAATCCCTGGGTTTTGCGGCTGGCGTGGCTTTTACCCTGACCCTGCTGGGTTTGTCGGCAGCTTTGCTGGGTCGCGTTTACGGACAAACGGGATCCTTTGGGCCCACTGTGGCGGGGGGAATTGCCATCTTGATGGGGCTGAACTTGTTGGAGGTGCTCCCCCTGCGTTTTCCCGATGGGTTTAACCGCCTCGAGATCCCCGGGAAATGGCCCAGGTTAGGCCGGGCAGTGTTGCTGGGGTTAACCTTTGGCCTGGTGGCCTCTCCCTGCAGTACGCCGGTTTTGGTGGCTTTGCTGGCTTGGGTTTCCACCACAGGGCAGCCATGGGTAGGGGGTGGGCTGTTGCTGGCTTACGGGCTGGGGTTGGCCTTTCCCCTGCTCCTGGCGGGGGTGTTTACCGGAGCGGTGAAGCAACTGTTGGCCTTGCGGCGCTGGTCGGGCTGGCTCACCTACGCCAGTGGGGTGATGTTGGTGGGGTTCGGCAGCGTAACGATCCTGTCGGCCTGGCTCTAAGGGATCCCTGCTGCTGCAGGCTAAGATGGGGCTACACCTACAGCACCCTGTTGAAAACTGCACCTTGCCTGGCAAGAGCAGCGATCTGAATCTTGAGCCGACAAACTTCTCATGGTCATATACTCTCTCCCGCTTGCCCGCTGGGCTTCCTCGCTGCGGCGGTATTTTCGACATGAGCTGCTGCCGCTGCTGGCGGATCTGCGCCTGGCCATCGGCCTTTTGTTGGCGATTGCGGTTTTGAGCGCCACCGGCACGGTAATTGAGCAAGAGGAAACGGCGGCTTTTTATCAAGCCCACTATCCGGAGCATCCGGCCCTGTTTGGCTTTCTCACGTGGCGGGTGATCCTGAACTTGGGATTGGATCACGTCTACCGCACCCCTTGGTTTCTGGCTATTTTAATCCTGTTCGGCAGCAGCCTTATCGCCTGTTCCTTTACGCGCCAGTGGCCAATGCTCAAGGTGGCTCGCCGTTGGAGCTATCTCACCCGTCCGCAGTCTTTTCAGCGCCTGCCCTTTTGGACTTATCTGCCCCAACAATCCTTACAAGGGCTGCCGCAGCAGTTGCGTCGACAGGGCTATCTGGTGTTTCAGGAGGGCCATTACCTCTACGCCCGCAAGGGGTTAATCGGCAGGATCGGCCCCATCTTGGTGCATGTCAGTATGCTGCTGATCTTGCTGGGGGCCATTTGGGGCAGCATTGGCGGCTTCAAGGCCCAAGAACTCATTCCCAGCGGCGGCGTGGCCTCCATTCAACACTTGACCGGAGCGGGAGATCTGGCTCGTGCTCACTTGCCCACCTGGCAAATTCGGGCCAATCGCTTCTGGATTGACTACGCTCCCGATGGCCGTGTCAAGCAGTTTTATTCCGACCTCTCGATCTTGGATCAGGGTCAGGAGGTCAAACGTCAGACCATTTCCGTCAACCATCCTCTCTCCTACCGGGGTGTGACCCTTTACCAAGCCGATTGGAGCATCGACAGCATCCGCATCCGCATCAACAACAGCCCCACTTTTCAAATCCCGGTGGTGCCGGTGCGTACCGAGGCAGGCAACAAACTCTGGGGCGCTTTTGTGCCCACCCAGCCGGACATGAGCCAGGGACTCACGCTGCTGCTGCCGGATTTGCAGGGGACAGCCCTGCTCTACGACACTGAAGGGCAATGGATGGGATCCCTGCGCCAAGGCATGAGCTTGGCCCTCGACGAAATCGCTCCCCAACGCTTCCCCAACCCGCTCACTCTGCATCTGGATGAGGTGATCGGCGCTACCGGACTGCAAATTAAATCGGATCCGGGGATCCCTGCGGTGTATCTCGGATTTGGCCTGTTGATGGTGGGGGTGGTGATGAGCTACTTCAGCTACAGCCAAATCTGGGCTTTGCAAACGGAGACGGGGCTCTACTTGGGGGGCAAAACCAACCGGGCCTTGGTCACCTTCGAGCGAGAATTCGACCGCTTGGTGGAGCATGACTCTAGTCAATAATAAGCTCAACTGTACTGAAAATAATAATAATGTATAATATGTTCAGTACGGATTACTACCAGTTGATCTTTCTGTTTACTTTCGAGTCTGCCAAC
>NZ_JANSIK010000127.1:0-9729 GCF_047462035.1 Synechococcus sp. R5-15
GGTCCGTGGTTGGCTTGCCAACTGCAGGGCTACCGTTCGCGCCAGCGGGCCGGAGGCCTTAAGCCCGCCCCGTACTGCGAAGCAGTCAGGGTCGGGTAGTTTACTCATGCAAAAACTCCAAGACAGTTTGGTAAAAGCTCTGAGCATCGATGGAGCACTGGGGGTAGCGCTGGGGGACTGGAAAACTGGGATGTGCTTGGGATATAAGGGCACCAACAGCCCCGCTTTCCCAGAAGCTAACTTGGAGCTGGCAATCGCCGGAAACACAGAAGTGATTCGCGCTAAGATGCGAGTCGCGGAGTCACTTAAGTTCACCGACAGAATTGAAGAGATTTTAATCATCCTGGAAACTCAGTACCATCTAATGCGTATGCTTAAAACCATAAACGGCCTATTTTTCTACCTAGCCTTAGACCGAGAAAAAGGGAACTTAGCTCTTGCCCGCATTAAACTCAGTCAAATTGAGAGCGAATTGACCCTCTAAGGGCAACTTGAAAGAGATGAAGCATCACGGCGAGCAGGGAGTCTAATTTGGCCGTGGAGCTACACCCCCAATACTTATCCTTGGCCGACAGGGCATGTCGGCATAGCTTAACCTAAGTGTTGAAGGAAAGAGAGTGCGGAACCGGGGACTTGAACCCCGATGGCATTGCTGCCACTAGAACCTGAATCTAGCGCGTCTACCATTCCGCCAGTTCCGCGGCGATCTACAAGTGTGCCCAAAGCAGGGGATCCCTGTCAAGGCTCCTGAGAGGTCTGGAGTGTTGGGAAGAGGGGATCCTCGTTGACGGCTCTATCTGTGCTAAGCTCTGCTGCGCACCAGATGAAAGCCGATAACGCTGACCTTGGCCGACTTTACCTTCACCTGCGAGGGCACCTGCCCCCATACCCAAGCGCGGGCGGGATACTTCGTCACCCCCCACGGCGGGATCCCAACCCCTTGCTTTATGCCGGTGGGAACTTTGGCCAACGTGAAAACCCTCACCCCCGCCCAGCTCAAGGAGACAGGTGCCCACATCATCCTCAGCAACACCTATCATCTCCACCTGCAACCTGGCGAAAGCATCATTCAAGCAGCAGGGGGGCTGCACCGCTTTATGGGCTGGTCGGGCCCCATCCTTACCGACTCAGGGGGCTTCCAGGTCTTCAGCCTCAGCGCCATTCGCCAAATCAACGAGGAGGGAGTGACGTTCCGCTCTCCTCTCGATGGCCGCATCATTCACTTCACCCCAGAGCTATCCATCCAGATTCAAAATGCCTTGGGTGCCGATGTGATCATGGCCTTCGACGAGTGCCCGCCCTACCCTGCCA
The DNA here is from genome assembly GCF_047462035.1 of Synechococcus sp. R5-15. Taxonomy (NCBI): domain Bacteria; kingdom Bacillati; phylum Cyanobacteriota; class Cyanophyceae; order Synechococcales; family Synechococcaceae; genus Synechococcus; species Synechococcus sp. R5-15. Next base: position 1,312 of record NZ_JANSIK010000127.1, read on the forward strand.
GCCCTGAGGAAGTGGAAGCAGCGGTGCGGCGAACCACCCAGTGGCTGAAACGGTGCGTGAAAGCCCATCGCCGCTCAGATCAGGCTTTGTTTGGCATTGTGCAGGGGGGAGTTTACCCTGAGCTGCGCCGGCGGGCGGTGGAAGAGGTCTGTCGGTTGGATCTGCCGGGCTATGCCATTGGCGGGGTGAGTGTGGGGGAGCCGGTCGAGTTTATGCACGCCGTTGTGCGGCAAACAGCCCCTCTACTGCCGGCAGATCGCCCCCGTTATCTCATGGGGGTGGGCACCTATGCCGAGATGCGGGCTGCTGTGGCCGCCGGAGTGGATTTGTTTGACTGCGTGATCCCCACCCGCTATGCCCGCCATGGCACGGTGATCAGCCGGGGCAAACGCTGGAACATCAAAAATGCCGAGCATCGCCGCAGCCTGGATCCCATCGATCCCGATTGCCCCTGCTACACCTGCCGCCACTTTAGCCGCGCCTACTTGTGCCACCTCATCCGCGCCCAGGAGATCCTGGGCTATACCCTGCTTTCTATCCACAACATCACGGAGCTGATGCGCTACACCCAAAAGATGCGCCAGGCCATCTTGGAAGGCAAGTTTCACGAGAACTGGGATCCCTGGAGCTAAGCCGGTCAGGAGATTTCTCTGGAAATATCCGATCCATCCTAGTTCACTAGATACTCCAATTATCCCGTGTATATACTAATTATATACTCCAATATCCCGTGTATATACTTAAATTATCCAAATTATCCCATGTAGCTACTTATATCCCATGTAGCCGCAGGAAGTCCCATGTAGCCGCAGGAAGGAGTCAGATCATGGCTATCCGAACCCTCAGCAGCGTGATTGAACAGCACATCGCCGGCCTTCCGGGCTTGATTGCTGTTTTGATAGGGCGGGCCACTGATGGTACCACAGTAGCCAAAGTAACCTACGTCAGTGATAGCCAAGAGGAGCAGGCGCTAGAACTTTTGGGCACCTATGCCAGCGACCTAGTCCAGGCCAACAGTCGTCTATGCCAGCTTGTCAGCTCTGACCAAGAGGCGGACTACCTTTTGGCCGGCACTTCGGCGTTGCGGGTTGTCATCAAAGCGTTTCCCAAAAGCCCCTACTTTGTGTTACTCTTGACCCGTTCCATCACCGACCTCAGAGCCATTTCAGAGCGCATCAAAGCCATTCTGATTGACGGAAAGCCGCTACTGCCCCCTGTGCAGGACAGCACTATGTCTGTGGCTCAGGCTTTGATGGACTATGCCAAGCGCTACGCTCCGGATCCCAACTTTGTGGCTCTGCGCCTGTCTTTGAAAACGGGCCTAGACCGCAACCGTCTCGAAAAGGGCGCCCTGAGCCGTCAGGAGCTGCGCATTCTCTACAAAGCAGTGGCAGATCTCTTGGGCCGAGAGCGCCTGCCTATTGCCATGCCGGTCTGAGTAGTCGAGAATAGCTGGCGAGGTTTGTCTGAGGGCAGTTGCTGCGCTTGTGGGATCCCCTATTGTTTATCTGAGTTCACTTGCCTATGCTTGAGCATCTACATCTCGACCGCGACCGTAAGCTCATCTCCCTGTTTGGAGAGCCGGTTATCTTCCACTGCCATCACTACAACCTATTCCTGCAGCAGACTATTGAAGATCCCGACTGGATCGATGGAGTAGGGATCCTGCGCACGGCAGCCCAGGAGATCTTTTACAGTCTTCTGTACGGAGCTTTCAAGGCTCTTGGCATTCAGGAGACCCAAGAGCGCCTGGCAGTAGCAGCTCAGATCTTCAGTTTTTTAGGATTTGGGCGGCTGGCGTTTGAGGTGACACCTTCAGGCGGGGAAGTGCAGCTTACCCATTCTCACTATGCAGAAGGTTGGCTGAGCAAGTACGGGGATCAGGTCAACCGCACACGTCCCATTGACCACTTGGCGGTGGGCTATGTGGCGGCAGCTCTGGATGCCACGTTTGGCGAGCTGGGAAGCTACGGGGCAGAAGAAACGGAGTGTATGGCCGTTACGCGCAAGGATCACTGCGTGATCCAGGCCACTCGGCTGCCGCGGCCCCAGTTGTTGACTCCCAGTCCAGGGATGGGCAAGTTGATCGAGCAGCCGCTCCAGTTCCCCCGGCCCACAACAGCAGTGGACTACGATGCGGTCAACGAAGCTCTGTGGGGCTTGCCTTTGGCCGGAGATGATCAGGGGCAGATTCGCGCCTTTAACGTGTTGCTAACGCGCATGCCTGCCAACTACTACAACCGCATTCAATATCGCTTTTTACAGGAGCTGAAGGCGGTGCAGGCTGAGCTGATGGGGGTGGGGGAAGCTCTTATCCGCGAGTCGGGGCATGTCTGTGTGTTCTACACCTTCGGCAACATCATGGAATCGGTGGAGTGGGAAACCCTGGTGGGGCCGATGCTGGAGAAGGACACGGACTGGATCCACGGCGGCTATGCGGTGGCCAGCAGTCTGGGGTGGGGTCGCTGGCAGGCTTTGGAGGTGGTGAGCGGCGAGTCTTGCCGGGTGGCCATTGACGGCAACTACGAAGCCAACTACTTTTTGGCTTCCTACCCACGGGCAGAGGATCCCGCCTGCTACTTTGCCCAAGGGGCGGTGCCGGCGATGATGAATCTGGTCTACAACGGCAACATCCAGCAGAAGCCGGTTTTGGATCAAGTCTTCTACAACCGCCTCTTCCAGCGGGGTGGGCTCTTCCACGGCCAGGAGACCAAGGCCAGAGAGAAGGGGGATCCCTGGTGCGAGTTTTACGCCGCTCGCGTCAGCGGGACGGAGTCCTTGCGGATGTAGGGATCCATGCAGGTGCGCATCCTCAGGCGGCGGGAGTGTGGGGCTGGGTGGGCCACCGACCTGCTGCTGCCACGTTGCCTTGTCTGGTCAGAGGTAGAGGCTCTGGCCCAGGAATGGGGAGCCGCTTGTCGCTGTTTTCAAGGGCAACTGGTGTGGCTGGATCTGCCCTCAGGCCGGATTACGGCTTCGTTGCGGGTGCCCCGCCTGACGTTGCGACTCCACGATGCCAACGCTGAGGCGCAGATCTTAAATCGTTTGCAGCAGTTGGCCAAGTCTTCTGGTTCCCAGACAGAGGGAAGTTAAGGGCAAAACGAGAAGTTTAGCTTGGCACCGACATTTTGCGGCAGACTATCGACCAATGCAGGATCGACTTTCCAGGAGTGACATGCGCCCACCAAGTTCGAGCCTGCTGAGGAACTGGGAGCCGCGTTCATACTCGCTCATAGTCATAATGTATGCAGCATGCATGCAGCTCGGTACCTACCTTGCCATAGCAAAGAGAGCGCTCCATTCTTGGTTGGGCACACCCGGCTTGGCGATGATCTCAAGGATGCGATTTTGGGCGGCGGGCTGGAATAAACTTTCGACGGCCACTTGGGCTACTTTCGTGCGGGGGATGCTGCCGTCAAAGAGGGTATCCGCCTTGGATAGGACAATGCCATCGTCGTTGTCTTGGTTTTTTAGGCCCCCCGGTCGAACGATGGTGTAGGTGAGGCCGCTTTTTTGCAGATATTCTTCCGCCCGTTTTTTCCACACCAGGATCAGCCAAAACAAGTTGAGGGGATGGAACAGCTGGGAAACACACAGGGAAGAGATTAAAACAAAGTGTTGGATCCCTTTGGCTTTGGCCACATCGACCAGGTTCTTGGTGCCTTCATAATCCACTCGGTAGGGCTGAAAGGGATCCCAACTGGGCCTGGCCCCGGTGGCACAGAGCACCACCGTGCATCCTTCCATGCCTGTCTCCAGCGTGGCCGGATCCAGCACATCCCCCACCACCACTTCCGCTTCGGGGGGCAAAACCCGAGCGGCCAGCTCATGGCTGCGCACCAGCGCCCGTACCGGGATGTCGCGGCCCACCAACTCTTTGACAATGCGGCGTCCGGTTTCTCCTGTAGCCCCTGCAACAAAAGCCTGCATAAGTTTCTCCTGCAAAGCTGCCTATACCCGGCGTAGCTGTTCGAGGATTTGCGGTGGCCCCATCTGCCATTATCTTCCCAAAATCGGCCTCAGGTTCCATCCTTTCCATGACAGGATGGTAGGGATCCCGCCCCCCGGTGCATCAGATGGTTGCCCAAGCTGCTCCTACTGCCTACGAGGCCCAAACCCAAGCTCTTGCCCAATCTCTGTTCGCCTCTCTTTCGGGAGAGAAGAGATCCCTGCTGGCCCAGTGGCGGGATCAACTGCGCTGGGAGGACAAGCTGCTGGCCTGGGCGATGGAGAACCCCCACTTGCGCACCCAGTTGTTCCGCTTGATCGATGTCTTGCCCAGCTTGAAAAGTAAGGCTGAGGTGGCCCGCCATTTGCAGGAGTATCTCTTGGATCCGGCAGTAGAGTTGCCGGGGATGCTGAAGAGCCTGCTCAACTTCGCAGACCCCGACTCCCTGCCAGGACAGTTGGCTGCCAGCACTCTCACCGCTGCTGTGGAAGCTCTGGCCCGTCGCTACATTGCCGGAGAAACTCTACAGCAAGTCAGCAAAACTCTGGAAGCTTTGCACCGGCAGGGTATGGCTTTCACCCTGGATTTGCTGGGGGAAGCCGTCATCACCGAAGCGGAAGCCCAATCCTACCTGGATCGCTATCTGCAGGTGATGGAGCATTTGGCAAAGATGGTCAAAACCTGGCCACAACCGCAGCCGGTGCCGCAAGTGTCGGTAAAGCTGACAGCCTTCTATTCCCAGTTCGATCCCATCGATCCCCTGGGGGCCAAAGCCAAAGTGGGGGAACGGATTCGCATCCTGTTGCGCCGGGCAGAAGCTCTGGGAGTCGGGATCCATTTCGACATGGAGCAGTACCGCTACAAATCCCTCACCCTGGCCATTTTGCAGGAGCTGCTGCTGGAGCCGGAGTTCCGAGGCCGCACCGACGTTGGCCTGACGCTGCAGGCCTACCTGCGGGATAGCTACACCGATCTGCAAAACCTGATCGCCTGGGCCAAAGAGCGGGGATCCCCGGTGACGGTGCGCTTGGTCAAGGGGGCCTACTGGGATCAAGAGACCATCCTGGCGGCGCAAAAGCACTGGCCACAGCCGGTTTACAACAGCAAGTCTGCTACCGACGCCAACTTCGAGCGCATGACCCAGCTTTTGTTGGAGCACCACACCCATCTCCGCGCTGCCATTGCCAGCCACAATGTGCGCTCTCAGGCCAAAGCCATTGCCATCGCCCAAGCGCTGGGGATCCCCCAGTCTGCTTTTGAACTGCAGGTGCTCTACGGCATGGCCGATCCCCTGGCCAAGGCCCTGGTGCAGAAGGGACAGCGGGTGCGGGTGTACTGCCCCTACGGGGAGCTGCTGCCGGGCATGGCCTACCTGATCCGGCGCTTGCTGGAAAACACCGCCAACACCTCTTTTCTGCGGCAAAGCGTTCAGGGCTACAATCCCGAGCAACTGTTGGCCCCACCGGTCTTGGAGGAGGGATCCGTTTTTCCAGCTCCTTCCCTCTCGTTTGCCGCCGCTCCCGACACCGATTTCAGCCGACCCCAACAGCGGGATCCCTTCCTTCAGGCATTGGACGAGATCCGGCCTCAACTGGGTCAGAGGGTTCAGCCCTGGATTGCCGGAGAATATCGCCCCACCCGACAAGCCATGCTCTCCCTCAACCCTGCGGATCCTGAACAGGTGGTGGCGGAAATTGGGTTGACCGAGCCGGAACAGGTGGAGCAAGCCTTGGCAGCGGCCCAAGCCAGCTTCCCCAGCTGGAGGCGCACCCCCGTTGCCGTGAGGGCGGGGATCCTGCGGCGGGTGGCGGAGCAAATCGAAGCCCAGCGGGCGGAGCTGGCTGCCTGGATGGTGCTGGAGGTGGGCAAGCCCATCGCCCAGGCCGATGGGGAAGTTTCCGAGGCCATCGATTTTTGCCGCTACTACGCCCAACAGATGGAGGCTCTGGAGCGGGGACGGGAGTGCAACCTGCCCGGCGAAACCAACCATTACCACTACCAGCCCCGCGGTGTGGCGGTGGTGATCGCCCCCTGGAACTTCCCCCTCTCCATCCCCTGTGGCATGACAGCGGCGGCTTTGGTGGCCGGAAACTGCGTGCTCCTCAAACCGGCGGAGCAATCTTCGCTGATCGCCGCCAAACTGGCGGAGTTTATCCTCAAGGCCCTTGCCGAAGCTGGGATCCCGGAGGGTGTCTTTCAATTCCTGCCGGGGGTGGGCGAAGCCATTGGCCCCCTGTTGGTTCAAGACCGGCGGGTGCACCTGATTGCCTTCACCGGATCCCAGGCGGTGGGTTGCCAGATCCTCGCCCAAGCCGCGCAACTGCAGCCGGGCCAGCACCACATCAAACGGGTCATTGCCGAGATGGGGGGCAAAAACGCCATCCTCATCGACGAAAGCGCCGACCTGGATCAGGCGGTCAAAGGAGTGGTCAACTCCGCCTTTGGCTACAGTGGCCAGAAATGCTCCGCCTGCTCGCGGGCGATCGTTTTGCAGTCCATTCACGACCTGTTCTTGGGGCGGCTCATCGAGGCGGTGCGCTCTTTAAATGTGGGGGATCCAGCCCACCCCAGCACCCAAGTTGGCCCGGTCATCGATGCAGAGGCCCAAGCTCGCCTGCAACAGGCCATTCAATCGGCTAAGGCTGATGCCCGCCTCGACCTCAGCCTGCCCGTGCCGGAAAAAGGCTACTTCGTCGGCCCCACTGTGTTCAGCCAGGTGGATCCCCAGTCAGAGCTGGCGCAGCGGGAGCTGTTTGGCCCGGTTTTGGCGGTGATCTCAGCGCCGGACTTTTCTTCTGCTCTGCAGATGGCCAATGCCACCCCCTACGCCCTCACCGGCGGTCTCTACAGCCGCACCCCTTCCCACATTCAACAGGCTCGCCAGGACTTTGCCGTCGGCAACCTCTACATCAACCGCGAGATCACCGGGGCGTTGGTGGAGCGGCAGCCCTTCGGCGGCTTCAAGCTCTCCGGCGTGGGATCCAAAGCCGGCGGCCCCGACTACCTGCTGCAATTTTTAGAGCCGCGCACCGTAACCGAAAACACGCAACGGCAGGGCTTTGCTCCCATCGAGGGATCCTGAGGATAGGGCTTGGGAAAGCTCATTGGACAGGCTTGGCCACATCCCCAACCTTGAAGCCTGCCCCGCTGAGAATGCGTCCCACGCTGGAGCCGTCATCCACTTCCGTCAGTTGGATCTGTCCGGCTGGCTCGGTCAATTTGCGCAAAACGGCCCCCGTGGCCGGATCCTTCACCTCGCGGACGACGCGCTCCACAGAAAGAATCAATCCCACCCGATAGCCATCGCGGCTGCCCTTGTTCAGGATCACCTGGTTGCCGTAGACATCCGCCACCAAGGCGTCAACCGTTGGCAGAGAGCGAGGCTGAGCTGCCAAGCGCCCGGCAAAACCGGCCAACTGCTGGGCAATTTGCTCCACCGCTTGTTGGCTTGCCAATACCAACAGCTTCTCTTCGTTGCTGGTGGCGGATCCCCCGCCAAAGCCGGCAACCGTGACCGTGCTATCCGACTGGCTGGCGTTGCCTTTGCCCTCGACCACGGCCAAGATCTCGGCAGTACTGGTGCTCACCAAGCGGGCATTCAGCTGCACGTTGGCATCGGCATCCACCGACTCAGCCCCCACCGCCAGCGGGAAGCTGCCAAAGGGGGTCAAGACCGGTGCCCCACCCCCAGAACGGCGCACCGACACATCAAACTGGGTCACACTGCCGAGGATCACCGCATCGACCCCTAGGATCCGGCCTACCTGAGCAGCGGTGTTGGCATCCAGTCGACCGGATAGACCCAGGTTCTGCTCGGCCAAGATCGCGTCCAGCCGCGAGCGCTCGATGACGGAAAAGGTGCCATCTTTCACCAACCGATCCACCAACAGGTCGCTCACCCCCCGAGAAGCCTCGCGGAAGCTGTAGGGATTGCTGAGGCTGCTGAAATCAAAGTCCAAGACTGCAATCCGAGGACGGGATGTGGGTTGCGGCGCTTGTCCCACCTGTCTGGGGGCAGAGAGGGTGCAGCGAATGTCTTGGGGAAATTGCTGGCAGAGGGCTGGATTGGCGGATTGGGCCACCACCGGGATCCCTGTCCAGCCTAGGCTTACCAAAGGGATCCCGAACAGCAAAACGGAAGAGAGGTTGCGCATGGTTAAACGATCTCCTAGATCTGGGAAGTGGCCACAGTTACTCTCAGCTTGCACCCAAAAGAGCTTCAGGGCGGTGACCGGTATCACCTGGCAGCTAAGGGCTAAGGATCCTGACGTCGCCTGTTCCCAGAAGATGCCCTACACTCTACCGACTACAAGGTTGTTGAAAAAAGGGATTGAGAAGGTTTGTATAGAAGAGTTGACAAATCTCAACCCTGTTGAGCAAAGGTACTCGCTCTCTGCAATTGACATCCTCCCCGGCCTGAAGGCTGGAGATTCCTACCACGCTACGCATGGATGGCTCCTTGCGCAGTC
>NZ_JANSIK010000128.1:0-2240 GCF_047462035.1 Synechococcus sp. R5-15
AACCCTCTTCGAGGATCAACCAATGGTTGCTACGTTCCCCCTTCGGGGGGATCCCTAGAAATTGGAAACCCTATAGCCACAAAAAATCCCCCGCCAATAAGGCGGGGTTTTTCCTTCGGGGGGATCTATAGAATTGGAAACCTAGGGATCCCCAGTTGGAAAGAAATTGGAAACAGAGAAAAGATTAGAGTAAAGCCGGTGCTGCTCGGCAGAGGCCAGGCAGCGCTGTTGGTGCTCAGGCCACTCCTGGAGGGCTAGTTTTTGTTGTTCCTGGAGAAGGGTTTGTAGGTCTGAGTCTGCAGGCAGCTCGCCTTGCAAAACCTGCAAATCGTTAAAGCGGCCCAGTTGATCCTGCAAGCACTTCAGGGTTGCTATCCAATCTTGCATGGTTTCCCCGTAAAAGGGCGCAAAAAACTCCACCTGATAGCGCAGCCGTTTGGTGGCCTTGCGCAGCTCGTGCAGTTGCTCAGCCTGGGCTTCCGTTGCGGGGAAAGCAGGGATCCGCCAGCCTGGCTGCAGCAGCCACTGGGCCAGCAGGGGAGTCAGCAAGTGGGGCAAGCTTTCCGGCAAAGGCAGCTCCGCCTGGGGCTTATAGCGGGGGTGAGCCAGCCACTGCTCGCAGGCAGCTTGAAACGCCAGGAAGTCAGCATCTTCAAGAATGCGGCGGGAGCGTTTCTCGGCTTGGGTTCGACGTTGCTGCAGATCTTGTTTTAGCTTCTCCAGTTCTGCCTGCTGGGCTGCCGGGATCCCTTCCCAGCAAGGTTCCTGCAGGATTTCCAGCAGCACGTCCAGATCCCGCTGCTTGCCCAAAGCACTGGCCAGCTTTTGCAGGCGTTTGGGCTTGAGAGGCTTGGGCAGCCGGACGGATCCCTGAAACACCTGCACCCAAGTGCCAATACGGCGCAAGGTCACTCGGATTTGGTGGAGAGATTCTGCCGCCTCTGGATGCTGGGTCAGAACTCGCTTTACGTGTTTCTGCAGCCGCTGCCATTGCTGGCTCAACAGTTGATGGGCTTGGAGGGCTAGGGAGGACGAAGACAAAGGGGAAAGTGAGATTGGGTTATGTTCACCCTTTTGCTCGTCAGCAGTCGCACCGGTGTCACCCGGCAACAGGGCATCCATAGACAAACCTCTCCTCTCCGAAGGCACAGCGAAGCAACTAAGAAGACAAAAACTCCCTACCCGAGGGGCGATCCAGCCCAACTTAACCTGGAAGGGGGTAAAGCAGTTTCGCTTCTTAACCTCTTTTTAACCTTAAGAGGGCAAGAGGGGGAAGGTAGTGACATACTCCCGACCCCGACTGCTGGCAGTACGGGGCGGGCTTTTCGCTTCAAAGGACTCCGTCCCGCAGAGGAAAGCAGGGAGCCTACGCAAGAACCCTCCACGTTCGGCGAAGCCGTGCCGTAGGCATACAGACAATGCCGTTTTGTACAGCCGAGTTGATTGTAGAACAACGACCGCCTTTCATCCCAACCCTCGTCCTACAGACAGAGGGCGGGGCTTCAAGGACTCCGTCCCGCTAGCGCGAACGGCGGCCTAGCTAAACGAGGCTTCACCACCGACCAAATCCGCGCAGCCACCTCTGCCGGGGATCCCTGGGCTGAAATGCGGACAATCCGCTGTGGTTCTGCGGCGGCCAGGGTTTCGAATCCGCAGTAAACCCGCCGGTGGAACTCTAGGCCTTCTTGCTCGTTAGTGCTCTGCACCGCTAGCTCAACTGCGCCAGAAGAACGGGAGCGAGCCCGTTCTAGCCCCACCTCGGGGGGCAGATCCAGCCACAGGGTGAGATCCGGCTGTAGCCCGTCGGTGACCCATCGGTTGAGCTGCCGGATCAGATCCAGATCTATGCCCCGGCCATAGCCTTGATAGGCCAAGGTGGAATCGGTAAAGCGGTCGCAAACCACCACCTGCCCTGCCGCCAGAGCCGGCGCGATGACTTTGCTCACGTGTTCAGCCCGATCCGCCGCGTACAGGAGCAACTCCGCCAGAGGGCTAAAGGGATCCCCGTGCAGCAACAGCTCCCGCAGCGTTTCGCCCAGCGCCGTGCCCCCCGGCTCGCGGGTACACAGGCAAGCGTAGCCTTCTTGGCGCAGCCGCTCAACCAAGAGGGCCTGTTGGGTGGTTTTGCCCACCCCTTCCCCGCCTTCTAGGGTGATGAACACACCGTCGTCCTGATACATTCACGCTGAACTCTCCTGAACATGGTTCAGGAAAGAAGCGATCGCATCCTGCCTATCTCT
>NZ_JANSIK010000129.1:0-6301 GCF_047462035.1 Synechococcus sp. R5-15
CCGTACTGAACATATTATACATTATTTTCAGTATAGTTGAGCTTATTATTGACTAGAGTCATGCTCTCCCACCGTGCGGCACCCCGACAAACGGGCAGAATACCCCCCATCCGCAAAGAACTTGAAAGTGCTATGCCTCCGGCACCCTACCGGGAACCGCACCGCTAATGCGACCGTGGTTGCCTTCAGGCCGGTACACTCGCCAATGACCGCGGTCAGCTTGCCCCCCGACTGTTGCCAGCGGCTGAGGATGTCTTGGATCTGGGGCCGATCCAGCAAGCCCGCTGCCTGCAAGTTTTGGAACAGATGCCTGGCCCAGGGGGTGAGTTCTGCCAACAAGGGATCCGTCGGCGTATCCTCAGGAGTGTCGGCGTCGGTCTCGGGTTCCTCCGGTCTCCCCGTAAGGACTGCGTTTCGCTCACGCAAGCGTGCTGGCCCATCTTTGGCGGTTGAGCCAGAGAAGTTGGCTGCTCTCAACTGAGCCTGCGCTGCCTCGGCGATCAGCTTTTGCTGTTCGTAACTCACCTGCAGCAGACGGTTGCGATTCTGCTCAATCTTGAGATTCTCTTGCAGGGACTCCAGGCTCTGTCGGTAGGCCGCTAGCAGCTCTCGCGCATCTCGCAGTTCCACCGTCAAGTTGGCCTGCTGCTGTTGAAGGGCGCTGAGGCGGGATCCCGTGGTTTTCAGTTGTTGTTGAGCTTGCTCCAAGGCTTCTTGGCGGGCTTGCAGGGATCCCTCCAGTTGGACAATGCGCTGGTCGGCCTCGGCCCGTTCTGCCCTGAGCTGGTGGATCAGGGCTTGGCTCTGCTGCAGTTGCTCCTCCAGTTGAGCAAGGTGTGCTTCGTAGTCACGGTTGGCTGCCATCAGCTGTGCTATTTCCGCTTGCAGTTGTTGTAGCTGCGCCTGTAAGCTTTCCACCTGCTCTGGGGGAACATAGCCGGAAAGCCGCGCCATTTGGGCCTCGTGCTCTTGCTGTAACTGAGCGTAGCGCTCTTGCCACATCTGCAAAGCGGCCCTCAGCTCCGCAATCTGTTGCTCCAAGGCGGCAACCTGCTCTGGCCAGAAGGAATCCAGATGCCGGGATAGAGCAGCCTCTGACTCTGCAGCTTGCTGGGCAAGTTGGGCCTGCAGCTGATCCCGCTCCGATCGGAGCTGCTGGATTTGATGAAGCGCTGCCTCCAATTGGGCGCGTAGGTCAGCCACAACGCTGCTGGGCACCAACTCCGACTGGCGTTTCTGCAGAATCTGGATTTGCTCTTGCAACTGCTCCAGTTCCGACTGGTAGCAATCTTGCTGGGTTTGCAACTGCCGCTGCGCCCTTTGCTCAGCAGCGCGGGCAAGAGCCAGCTCCGTTTCCAGCCTTTGCAGTTGTTCCCGCCAAACCCGCAAATCCTGCTGCAACGTTGCCTGGTGCTGGAGCTCTGCTTGTTGGAGACGGATGGTGGCTTCCAGTTTTTGAATGCGCTGCTGATACTGGCTTTGAAAATCGGCAATCTGCTGGTTCATGTTGGCCAGGATCCGATCCCATTCCTGTTCCTGGAGCTCGATTTGTAGCTGCAAGGCTTCCACTTGCTTGCGGTAGTCGGCCAAGGTGGCCGGTTGAGGCTCATCGGCAAAGGGATCCGAGGCCGCCGCAGCCAATGTTCCAGGGATGGGATCTCCCCCAGCCGCAGATTCAAGACTCGGCGGCTGAACCGTACTCTCTCTCCTGGCCTCTTCGGGTGCAGGCCAATCCTGAGCTGGGTCTTCTCGGCCAGGAATTGTCGATCTTCGGGGGGTAAGCTGAACCTCGGGTTTGGGATCCCTGGCCAAAAAAGGCTGCAGCGCCTCCCACGCATTGGGGGAAGCCATCCGCTGCAGTTGCACCTGGACATCCAAGGCGCGATCCAAAATGGCGGGCTGTACCCAACCTTTCCAGGTGAGGATTTCCCCCAATTTCCGCCCATAGCGACGCTGTTGAGCCAGAGCAACCCGCAATTGCTCGAAATCCAAATGGCCCAGTGCCACCAAAATCTCTCCCAGAGAAAGAGACTGGCTGGGCAGGAAGCGGTAGAGAGCGGCTGGGGTGAGCCAGCCGCGCTCGAGACACACTTCTCCCAACTTGAGGTGGTTTTGCTGTTGCTCTCGCAGAGCCTGAGCCAACTGGGATTGGGAGATCAGACCCGCCCGCAGCAAACGCTGTCCCAGCGGTAAGCTCGACTCAGCCCCGTCGGCAGCAGCACCCCGCCCCTCCAGAAAGGGGAATGGGGTAGAGCCACTCTGGGAGGAAGAGGAGCGCGGAGGCATCAATAAAGTTCCCAGTTTAGGACTGTGTTGTTGCTGTACTTTAGCTTATCGCCCCTCAGGATAAAGCACAAAGAGATGCCAACGCCACATTGACCAGAAAACTGGGTTACAAGCCCCGCCCTTTATGACGGCTTCTTGATACAGTAACTGCGAACTCCGCCAGCTTGTTCGCCTGCGGCGGCACTGAGTGCTTCGTGGTGCAGTACCTCTTACTAGAGGGACATTAGAGGGACAAAGTATCTGGGAGTCTCTTCCCAGTAATTAGGGCGGCGGCATCCCTCTTCGTGCATAGGGATGGAGCAGTACAGCCTGTTAAGGAATCAAGGGGCACAGTAGCAACACCTAGCAAACCAACTTCGGAAGCAGAATGGATTGATGAGTAGTCAAGAGGTCTCTGCTATCTGCTCCATCCCATACTTCCCGGCTCTGGAAAACTGCCGGATAAAAGGCTTCAATACCGACCACATCCTCTCAATCGGATTCAACTCTGGTGCATACACAGGCAGGTCTATGATCCGCGCACCTGTTCCTTGAATCAAACCCTCCACTTCCGAACTCTAATCACCACCTTCCGCGCATCCAGTTCCGGACATGAGTCACTTTGCAAAAACTCCAGAAAATTGCTCTTCTGCATTCCACCCTTGATAACACAACAGCCTACTGCCTCTCTCCAGGAAATAGCTTCAATAATCTTATGTTTTTTCCCTTTGCATCTCTGACGGTAACTGTAAGCTCTTTGACTGCGTAAACTCCGAGATACCCCTCCGTTCCATTGCCTCTCACACCCTTGTCTGGTCTAGAATAGCTATATCTTCCACTGGTATATTCTTGACTTCTTAGCTATAGGCTAATTGTTGCCTTTGCACCTCCTCTTCTCTGATTTTTACACTGCGGTAATTCTTTTTTAGCGTCATTCCTCGCTTTTTTAAAAAGTTGTCTATCGTAACAGCACTCACATCAGTATCCAGTTGCTCTCGTAGCAGTTCCTGATACTACCACGGATAATAGTTCAGGCGCCTTTCAATGACCGTCATAACTTCTTGCCGGTGTTGTTCCAGAATACCTACTCGCTTTGTGCCGACTTTCTTGGGGGATAAATCCTGAGTTTGTTGATACTGATGCACCCAGTGGTGCAGTGTTCTTTGGGTTACCATGAACTGTTCCGCTACCTGGCGAGTGGAGGTCTTGCCTGCCTGATAAGCTGCCACAACTCTTTGGGATAAATCTAACAAATAGGTTGGTATATATCTCTCTTTTCTCTTGGATACTTGTATCCTAATTCATAGGCTGTAATCGGTGGAGTGCCAAAAATGATTCTGATTCTTGTTTCAGCATCGTTGCTGAGCAACTGCTAGGGTGTAGAGACGCGGATCTTCGACAAGAGGATCCCTAGGAAAAAACGAGAAAGAAGGAGAGAAAATCATGTCTGCCAGCACCCTTGTCCGTTGTGCCTGTGAACACTGCAACTGCAGCTTCGAGAGCAGCCAAGGCTATCGCTACGAAGGTCAACTCTACTGCAGCGAAGCCTGTGCCACCCACAATCACGAGCACCCTTCCGCTTGTTGTGTGGCTTCCCACTGCTGTCAATAAGCAGGTCACCAGGCCTTCTTGGGGATCCCAAGCTGCTTTTCTCCCCAGGCAGTTTTTGATAGGCTCCTAGGAACCTTTATCCCTGTCGAGCTTGCATGGAATACCGCTGGGAGCTGCTGCCCACTCCCCCCCAGTTCAATCCGCAACTGAGCCGGGAATATGGCAAGTATGCGGCCAAGGTGATGGCTCTGCGGGGTCTGCACACCTGGGAGCAGGCGCAGGCCTTCGTGGATCCCGAACACTATTCCCCCACACCACCAGCATCCCTGCCGGATCTGGAGCGGGCGGTGGCGCGGCTGCTGCAGGCACGGGAAAGGGAAGAGACCCTGTGCATTTGGGGGGACTTTGACTGCGATGGTGTCACCAGTGCCAGTCTCCTGCTCTCGGCGTTACAACCCTTGGGCTTCCGAGTCCAGTTCTCCATACCGCTGCGCAGCACCGAGGGGCACGGGCTCAATCCTCAACGGCTACAGCAGGTGCTGGCCCAGGGCTGCCAAGTGATCCTGACGGTGGATTGCGGGGTGGGCAATGCTGCCGAAATTGCCATGGCCCAAGCCCAGGGGGTGGACGTGATCGTGACGGATCACCACATGCTGCCGGATCCCTTGCCCGCTGCCTATGCGGTGGTCAACCCCTTGCGATTGCCGGCTGAACATCCGCTGCGCTTCTTGCCGGGGGTGGGAGTGGCCTACAAGTTGGCGGAGGCGCTCTACCAAGCCCTAGGGATCCCTGGTGTCGAGCAGCACCTGGATCTGGTGGCGGTGGGAATTGTGGCCGATGTGGCGGTGTTGCAGCGGGAGTGCCGCTACTTGGTGCAGCGGGGCCTGCCGGTGCTGGCCAGTACGCAGCGCCCGGGGTTGCGAGCTCTGCTGGCCCAGGTTAGCAACGGCCAGCTCCAGAGGTCGCCGACAACCCAGGATATTGCTTTTCGCATCGCCCCCAAGTTGAACGTCATTGGCCGCTTGGAAGACGCCAGCTTAGCAGTGGAGCTGCTGACCACCTCCGATCCAGAGCGGGCCCAGGCGCTGGTGCAACGGTTTGTTGCCCTTGACGAAGAGCGCCGGCAGCTCACCCAGCAAGTGATCCAAGAGGCCAGCCAACAGGTAGAGAGCTTGGATCTGACCCGGGAAGGAGCCATTGTTCTGGCGGAAGCCGGCTGGAACCCAGGGGTTCTGGAGATCGCGGCGGCGCGCTTGGTGGAGCAGTACCGCTGCCCGACGGTGTTGATTGCCAAAGACGAAGCCACAGGGCTGGGCCATGGGTCGGGTCGTTCCCTGCCAGGGGTGAACCTGGTGGAGGCCATCGAGGCCGTGCGCCCCCTCTTGCGGCGGGGAAGCGGACACCCCATGGCCGCCGGGATCCAAGTGGATCTGGCTTGCCTGGCCACTGTGCAACTGGCGTTGCAGCGGGAGCTGGCCGCGCGGGTTAGCCCGGATCAGCAGGCTCGCGCCTTGGCGGTGGAGATTATCCTCGACTGGGAGCTACTGGTCTCTCAGGATCGGGATGGGGTGGCAGAGCTGGATGAGGTGTATCGGCAATTGCAGCTTCTGCAGCCCTTTGGGCACGGCAATCCCAACCCCGTCGTTGCCTTGATGAACTTCCGTCCCAATAGCTCCAACCTGGGAGTCTCCCGCAATGGCCGCCACCTCAAGTTTGAACTCCAAGGCTCGCCGGGATCCCGTACTCTGTGGTTTTGGCAGGCCGGAGAAGAGCTGGAGCGTTGGCAAAAATGCCAAGCTTTGGACATCGCCCTCCAGTTGGAAGCGGATGACCGGGGCAAACAGCCTTGGCAGGGCAAAGTGCTGGCGGTGCGCCCTGCGGGAGAGTGGCAGGCACCCACCATTTCCGCCCCTCGCCTACAGATCCAAGATTTTCGGCAGAAACCCCTGCCGGATTCGCTGAAAGGGGCCATCTGTTACGACGGGCAGGAGGCCGAGAACCTTGTTCCACCACCAAAAGGGGCAAAGCTGGTGCTGGCCCGCTGGCCCTGGCTACCGGCGGACTTGGCCCAACTGCTGCAACAGGCACAGCCCCGAACCCTGATCCTGGCCGCTTCTGCCTCCCCCTGGGAGCAGATCCCCCAGCAGATTGCCCAACTGCAAGCGCTGTGGCAAGCAGGCCGACGGGATCCCGAGGATCTGGCTGCAGTAACTGGCTTTCCCCGGCAGTGGCTGGCGGAACTGGACAGTCCGGAGCAGATCCCCACGCTGCTGATGGGCCGCCTTCAGGAATCCCAAGCCTTTCACCGCTGGCTGGACGAGGCCAGCCCCACCCAGATTGCCCAACTGTGTCAGCGGCTAATGCAATCGGATCCCCTCTCAAGAGAGACAAGAGAGAAAAGAACGGAGAGTAGTGAGAGCATGCCTCTAACCCCCAAAACCCTGAACTTTGCTGAATTTACTGAGCTTTAGGCGGTTTGGCAAAA
>NZ_JANSIK010000130.1:0-1543 GCF_047462035.1 Synechococcus sp. R5-15
CAGCGGAATCGGCTCCTCCGTCATGGTGCTGCCTTTGCAGAAGGTGGCGGCCACAGCCCATCATCGCGGATGAGAGCCTGGGTAGACAACGCTCTGGGCCAGCAGGGGGCTGGAACCGGTCTGCCCAGCCTGTCCTGAAGGTCTGCAATCTGAGATAGAGTAAGCGCGGGATGTCCTGAGCCAGGGATCCCTGGATACCGCTTTCTACAGGATGCTTTATGCAGGTGGCTTCTCGAGCAGTTGGCGGCACAGCGCCTTTGGCCCCCCGCCTTTTGGCTCTGGTGCCGGGGGGGATTGGGGATCAGATTTTGTTTTTTCCCACCTTGGCCAGTTTGCGGCAGCGCTTTCCTGAGGCGGAGCTGGAGGTGGTTGTGGAGCCGCGGGCGGCGGCTGCCTACGAGGTTTGTCCTTCGGTGAGTCGGGTGCTGACTTTTCCGTTCAAAGAACAGCTGTCGTTGGGGGATCTCAGCGACCTGCTGGGGCGCATTCGCGAGCGGCAGTATGACGGGGTGCTGAGCCTGGGCCGAAGCTTGGGGGTCAAGCTGTTGTTGTGGCTGACCGGCATTCCCAAGCGGGTGGGCTATGCGCCGCCGGGGCCGGGGCGACCTTGGCTGACCGACCCGGTGCCCCTGAAGCCGGCCCAGTATGCGGCCCAGATGTACCACGACCTGGTGCAGGGGTTTGGCATTGCTGCGCCGGCGGGGTTGCCCCAGATTCGTCTGAAAAAAGCAGACCTGGAGTGGGCAGAGCAGGAACGCAAGCGCCTTTTGGGGGATGCCGCTCAAGATTATGTGCTGTTGCATCCGGGGGCCAGCCAGCTGTCGCAGGAGAAGGGAATTCAGAAGATCTATCCCTCTGCCAACTGGGTCAAGGTCATCAAGGGTTTTCGGGAGCAGCGGCCGGAGCTGCCGTTGG
Source organism: Synechococcus sp. R5-15 (assembly GCF_047462035.1). Taxonomy (NCBI): domain Bacteria; kingdom Bacillati; phylum Cyanobacteriota; class Cyanophyceae; order Synechococcales; family Synechococcaceae; genus Synechococcus; species Synechococcus sp. R5-15. The sequence goes on from NZ_JANSIK010000130.1 coordinate 916, forward strand.
TGCTGGTGGTGGGGCCAGAGGATGAGCAGCTGGCGGAGGGCTTTCTGGCGCAACTGCCGGAGCTGCCGGTGAGCCGTCCTGTCCGGCTGGGGCAGCTGGCGGCCTTGATTGGGGGGGCGACGCTGCTGTTGTGTGTGGACAGTGCTCCTATGCACTTGGCGGTGGCGGTGCAGACGCCGCTGGTGGCGTTGTTTGGGCCCACCGACCCGCTGCGGCTGCTGCCTTCAGAGGGGCCGTTTCGGGCGGTCAAGGGGGCCGATGGGAAGGTGGAGTCGATTGCCCCCGAGCAAATTCTGCAGGTGATCTTTCCGGCCTAGAGCCAAGGTTTTCGTGGCAGCAACCCAGTCCAGTTTCTCTGCAGGCGGACCGAGAAGCCTTCTAGCCTGGGAGATGTGTCCCTGTCTGCTTTTAGCCGGCGGGAGAGCTTGCTTTGTCACCTTGGCTCTCCTAGGCTTGCTGGCGAGCGACCGTAAGGCAGTCAGCATTGCTGTTGACCGGGGGAACTTCTGCCCTCTTGGGGGAAAGGGGCTGGGGAAGTAGGGGATTCTCATGCGGACGAAGGGACTTGAACCCTTACGCCTTGCGGCACTAGATCCTAAGTCTAGCGCGTCTGCCGTTCCGCCACGTC
>NZ_JANSIK010000131.1:0-18067 GCF_047462035.1 Synechococcus sp. R5-15
GGCTTGCCAACTGCAGGGCTACCGAAAGCCCGCCCTGTACTGCGAAGCAGTCAGGGTCGGGTAGTTTACAACCATTCTGTGTTCGGGGCTGAGCTGAGCCATGCTTTGCTGTAGAGCCTGTTGGTAGTGCAAGTGCATCAGGTCGGGGCCAGGGTGAGCGATATCCGATCCGAGGGCCAGGTTTTGGGTTTGGGAGTGTTGCCGGGCGCAGCGCCGTCGCTGATCTGAGGCCACATTCCAGCAGATGCGATACAGCCAAGTGGAAAACTGGGCCGAGCCGCGAAACCGAGGCAACCCTTTCCAGGCACGAATAAACACTTCCTGTACCAGGTCATCCAAAAGATCGGCTCCACACAAGGGATAGAGGATATTCCGTACCGACTGCTGGTATTTGCGGTAGAGTTGGCGAAAGCTCTGGCTGTCGCCGTTGAGGCAGCGCTGGATCAGCTCCCAATCGGATGTATCCTTTGCCGCCCGCACAAGACGACGCTCCCTTGTTCTCAACCTTGCTTTGTCTGACTCCCAATGCCCCCAAAAGGTTCAAAGGATCCCTGTCTACGATGGCCCTCCACTTCCCGCCAAGATACCGGCATCTTCTGATTGCCGTTTTCCCTCAAAGGATACCCGCCGGCAGGTGTAGACAAGCCAATCCCTCTTGCCTGTTCGCACTTTCTCAATCCCAATTCTGTTGAATTCTATTGGCTCGTCGACCTACAATTCCAATAACACCAAAAAGAGGGAATGAAAAGCTGATCTTCATGCCTGCCTGGCCATGGCCAAAACAACTCAGATAACCGATAAACCCGATCTGTTTGGATTCCTCTATCATCACCCGACGCTCATCCTTGCCATTCTGTTGGGGCCACCTCTCATTTGGTTACTGGTCTTTTACTTGGGGCCGCTGCTGGCGCTGCTGCTGCAAAGTTTTTATCATCTGGATCCCTTTACCGGCCTGATCCTGAGAAAGTTGACTTTGGCCACCTATCGGGAGCTGCTCACTCCTGCCAGCGTGGATATCTTTGTCCGCAGCTTGACTATGGCTTTGGCAGTGACCCTAGCTGCAATTGTGTTGGCTTTTCCTCTGGCTTATACCATGGTCAGACTGGCCTCTCCTCGCTGGAAGGACTTTTTGTACTTGTTGGTGCTCCTACCGCTTTGGTCTAGTTATTTGATTCGGGTTTATGCCTGGAAGTTGATCCTGGCCAAAGAAGGGATCCTTACCTATCTACTCAACCATGTGGGCCTACAGGGCTGGGTGGAAAAGATTTTGCAGTTGCCCGGGATCGGTGGGCCATCGCTGGCTGTATCCAACTTGGGTATTTTCTTGGTGTTTCTCTATGTTTGGCTGCCCTATATGATTCTGCCGATCCAGGCGGCTTTGGAGCGAGTGCCTGATAGCTTAATTGAGGCTTCTGCAGATTTGGGGGCTCAGGGTTGGCAAACATTCCGCCATGTTATTCTCCCCCTCGCGTTGCCAGGGATCCTGGCCGGGTCGGTCTTCACCTTTTCCTTAACGCTAGGAGATTTTGTGGTGCCTTATTCTCTGGGCAATTCCAGCTATTTCATCGGGCAGGCAGTTCTCGCCTTTCAGGGCACCTCTGGCAACATTCCCTTGGCGGCAGCCTTCACGGTTGTGCCGATGGGGATCATGACCGTCTATCTGCTAGTGGCCAAGCGGCTGGGGGCTTTTGAATCGGTGAGCTGACCCGATCAAGGATTTTTCCAACACATGAGGAGCCAACTGAGCTAGACTGGTAACTGTTAACGAATGTATCGGGCTGTCCCTATGGTGCTCTTTGGCTTTGGCAAACTTGGCAAGAAACTGTCCCTGCCCAAACCGGAAGAAGCCTTGCCGGGCCGGGCCGAGCCGATGGTGATCGTGAATCGGCATTTTGTCAATGGCCATCCGCTGCAGCCGCCTTTTCCCGAGGGCATGGAGCTGGCCATGTTCGGCATGGGCTGCTTCTGGGGGGCAGAGCGCAAGTTTTGGCAGGTGCCAGGGGTGTTCAGCACAGCGGTGGGCTACGCTGGCGGGTTTACCCCCAACCCCACCTACGAAGAGGTCTGTACTGGCCTGACTGGCCACAACGAGGTGGTGCGGGTGGTTTACGACCCAGCTCAGGTCAGCTATGCCCAACTGCTGAAGGTGTTTTGGGAAAATCACGACCCTACCCAGGGGATGCGCCAAGGCAATGATGTGGGCACCCAATACCGCTCCGGCATCTATGTGTATTCTCCGGCGCAGCGGGAGCTGGCGGAAAAAACCCGCGATCTCTATCAGCAGGCCCTGACCGCCCACGGCTACGGCCAGATCACCACCGAGATCTTAGACGCGCCTGAGTTTTACTACGCCGAAGACTACCACCAGCAATATCTGGCCAAGAATCCGCGCGGCTACTGCGGCCTGGGGGGCACTAAGGTTTGTCTGCCGGAGATCCTCACCGAGCCCGTCTGATCCACACCCTGACGGATCAAAAGATCCGGCGGGAATGGGATCCCCGCTCAAGGAACTCCCTAGCCACTAGGGTTACCACCGCCAGCAAGGAGAGCACCACCGCCGCCGCATAGGCTGAGCCGGTGGCATAACTGCGGTAGGCGTCTTCCACGAACAGGGGCAAGGTCTGGGTGCGGCCAATGATGTTGCCGGAAACCACAGCCACAGCGCCGAACTCCCCCATGGCGCGGGCATTGGTCAAGATGACGCCGTACAGAAGGCCCCAGCGGATGTTGGGCAGGGTGATTCTCCAGAAGATCTGCCAGGGGGTCGCCCCCAGCGTTTTGGCGGCTTCTTCCTGGTCGGTGCCTGCCTCCTCCAACACCGGCAACACTTCCCGCGCCACAAAAGGAAGGGTGATGAAAGCCGTTGCCAACACAATGCCCGGAAAGGCAAAGATAACCCGCAAGTTCCAGGATCCCAGCCAACCCTGACGCCCGAAGATGAGCACCAGCATTAGGCCGGCCACCACCGGGGAAATGGAAAAGGGCAAGTCGATCAGGCTCAGCAGCAGCGCCCGCCCCGGAAAACGCCGATGGGCAATGGCCAAGGCAGCACAGAGGCCGAAAAAGGTATTGAGGGGCACAACGACCAGGGCGGTTAGCACCGTCAATCGCAGGGCACTGAGCAACTCCCGCTCTGTCAGGCGATGGAGAAAGGCTGGGATCCCTTCTCGAAACGCCTGATAGAAGATGTTCACCACCGGGATCCCGAGCAGCAGCGCGATGTAAAGCCCGACGATCCCGATCAACAGGCCCGACAGCCATGTTGAGGGCTTCGGTTTGACACCTGCTACCTCGTCAGGTTTCATGGCGACTTCCCCAGGCTTGCAGAAGGTTAATTACCACCAGCGACAGGAAAGAGATCCCCAACATCACCGTTCCGATCACGGTTGCCCCAGCATAGTCGTGTTGTTCCAGCCGCTGAATCACCAGCACCGCCGCAATCAAGTCCCGAAAGGGAATGCTGGAAGCGATGATCACCACAGAGCCGTATTCCCCCACGGCGCGGGAAAACCCCAGGGCCACCCCGGTGAGCACTGCCGGCAGAATCTGGGGCAGCACCACGCGCCGGAAGGTCTGAAAGCGGGAAGCCCCCAAACTCCAGGCTGCCTCTTCCACATCTTTCTCCAGCTCCTGCAACACCGGCTGCACCGTCCGCACCACAAAGGGAAAAGAAATAAACAGCATCGCCACCCCCACCCCCAAGCGGGTAAAGGAGATGCGGATCCCCAAGGGGGCCAAAAGGGATCCAATCCAGCCGTTGCTGCTGTAAACCGTTGCCAGGGTGAGGCCGGCCACGGCGGTGGGCAAAGCAAACGGCAGATCGATCAACCCCTCGAGAAGCTTTTTGCCGGGGAAGGCGTAGCGCACCAGCACCCAGGCAGTCAGGGTGCCCATCACGCCGTTGATCAGAGCCGCCAGCAACGCGGTTACAAAAGTAACTTCATAGGCGGAGAGGGCCACGGGATCCGTCGCGATCCGCCAAAACTCCGCCCAGCCCACGCTGCTGGACTTGGCAATCAAGGCAGCCAGCGGCAGAACCAACATCAAGAAGAGATAGCCCAGGGTCAGCCGCCACGGCCAAGACAGTTGAGACAAAGCTTGCAGCAACGTTTCTCAAGCTCCCACCGGCATTGCGGTCATCTCGGTTTTTTTGACGGGAAAGGCTTTCACCACCTTGGGGCGCACATAGACCTGCTGCCCCACCTGCAGGGGTTGGTTGGCATATTGCTCGCGGCTGAGATGGGCCCACAGGGATCCGCCATCGCTAAGAATCAGCTCCGCCTGAATCTCCCGACCCAGGTGGATGATCTCCTTAACGCGGGCAGAAACACCACTGCTGCCGGGGTTGACCTCAATCTGCACATCGTGGGGGCGCAAAAAAAGCTGATGCGGGCCGGCCTGCACCTCGGGAAGCTGGCAAAAGAGTTGGGAGCGGGGAGAAAGCTCGTTGACCGGGCCGACAAAGCTCATCACAAAGGGTGTAGCTGGATGGTCATAGATTTCTGCCGGGGATCCCACCTGTTCGATCCGCCCCTGGTTCATCACCACGATCTGATCCGCCACCTCCATGGCTTCCTCTTGATCATGGGTTACAAATACCGTTGTCACATGCACCTCATCGTGCAGGCGCCGCAACCACTTGCGCAGCTCTTTGCGGACTTTGGCATCCAGGGCCCCAAAGGGCTCATCCAACAGCAACACCTGCGGCTCCACCGCCAAAGCGCGGGCCAGGGCCACCCGCTGCCGCTGCCCCCCAGAGAGTTGAGAGGGGTAGCGATCCCCGAACCCCGATAGCTGCACCAGCTCCAGCAGCTCATCCACCCGTGCCCGAATCTCGGCCCGTGAAGCCTTGCGGATCTCCAAGCCAAAGGCGATGTTCTGCCGCACCGTCATGTGCTTGAACAGGGCGTAGTGCTGAAAAACAAAACCAATGTTGCGCTCCTGGACGCTGGCATGGGTAGCATCCCGCCCGGTGAGGGAAATCCGCCCCGTATCCGGCTTTTCTAGGCCGGCAATCAGGCGCAGCAGGGTGGATTTGCCAGAACCCGATGGCCCCAAGAGGGCAACCAGGGATCCCGTGGGAATGGTGAGATCGGTGGGGTGAAGGGCCTGAAACTGCCCAAAACGCTTCGATACCCCTTCGATGGTGATACCCATAGGTTCTGCCTAGCTAGTGGTTTGCCTGAGAAGTTGCTGGATGGTTGCCGGCTGAGTCTTCTGGAGAGGGTGAGGGAAGTTAAACCCGCGGCTAATCTACGGTAAACCTGTCAACAAACCGTTGATATAGCTCCCAAGATAACTTGAATGGGGATCCAAAACAAGGGAGACTCCCTACAACTGAGCTTGGATGCGGTCAAACAAGGCCCCATCGGCAAAAAAGCGGCTTTGGACAACCTCCCAGCCTCCCAGGTCGGCGACGGTAACCCGCTTCTCAACAGGAGGGTACCGCCAGGCAAACTCTTGGGCCACCGTCGGCTCCACCGGGCGAAAGCCCACCTCGGCAAAGGCCCGCTGCGCTTCTGGGGTGAATAGGTAGTCCACAAAGGCTTCGGCCACGGCACGGGTACCTTTGCGATCCACATTGGCATCCACCACGGCTACGGGGTTGTCGATGGAAATGTTGGGGTCGGGCACCACATAGGACAGGGATTGGCCGCGCAAGCCCGCCAGGATCACCTCATGTTCGTAGGTAATCAGGGCATCCCCTTGCCCTTTTTGGAAAAAAACATCGGTGGCCTCCCGCGAGTCCCGCGGCAAAATGCGGACATTTTTGTAGACCTGGGTGGTGAAGGCCAGGGCCTGAGGTTCAGGGACAGCGCTCCAGAGGGCTAAAAAGTTCCAGCGGGCGCCCCCTGAGGTCTTGGGGTTGGCGGTAACCACCTGCAAGCCGGGCCGAGCCAGATCCGGCCAAGAGCGGATCCCCTGGGGGTTGCCCTCCCGCGTTACAATTACTGCCACCGAGCGGGTGACGATCCCTTGGTTGGGGGTACGGGCTTCCCATCCCGGCTGGATGAGACCCGCAGCCACGAGGCGCTCCACATCCAAAGCCAGGGCCAAGGCCACCACATCGGCATCCAGCCCGTCGATGACCGCCCGCGATTGCGTTGCTGAGCCACCGTAGCTGCTTTCTACGCGCACCCGTTGCCCCGTTTTAGCCAGCCAATCGGCCTCAAAAGCAGGGATGATCTGCCGGTAGGCATCCCGCGTCACCGCAAAAGAAGCGAGGAGGATCCTGACTTCCCCCTGCAATCCCCCCCCTCGGCCACAGCCGCCAAGGCCAAGCAGAAGGCAGAGCAGCAGGGATCCCATCCCCAGCCACCGTCCCCCGCTCGCCAGCAGCCTCTGGATCCTGCCTGTCTTTGTAACCTCCATAGCCGTCCTCAAAACCTCGGGCCGCCCTCGCCCCCAGCCTCTCTCCGACAGAGGGGCTCCGCTTGCTGTAGGCGGAAGGAGCAGGCCCTTGTTCCTATTCTACGGTAAGCCGGTCGGCAAACCGTTTTTATTTAAGGATCCCTAGGCAGGACAGGGGGTGGGGATCGCCGCATCGACAGCGAGATCCAGCGTGGCCTTGAGAATGCCAGGATCCTCTGGAGAAGGGCGCAACTGAAACCCCAGCCGCTGACACAGGCGGCGCATGGCCTCGTTTTCGCAAAGAACCTCGCCGGTGAGGTGCTGGATCCCTTCGCAGCGGGCCACCTGAATGAGGCGGGTCAACAGCTCTGTGCCAATCCCTTGCCGTTGGTAGGGATCCGCCACCAGCATGGCAAACTCTGCTTCTTGGGGAAAGCCATGTTTTCTGGAGAGGCGGCTGATGCCGAGGATTAGGGACTTCGTCCCGCTGACGCGATTGGCCTCTGGCTCCTGTTTTTCTGCTACTAAGGCAATCTCGCGGTCGTAATCGTTAAAGCAAATGCGGGTAAGGCGCTCGTGGGCGATGCGGGCGCTGTATTTGATCGGGTGGAAGTAGCGCAGATAGACGCTGTAATCGGAGACGTGGCGGTGAAAATCGATCACCAAAGGCTCGTCTTCAGGGCGAATGGGGCGAATGGTGATGCCGTCTCGGAAGCTCCAGATGTACTGGGTGGGATAGGGGCGGATGGCCAAGGGCACCTGGGGATCCTGCTCGGTTCGCAAAATGACGCGGGCATCCAAAGCCAGCAGGCCCTCGCTGGAAGCCAGCAGCGGATTGATGTCGATCTCTTTAATCTCCCGCTGCTCGGCCACCAGTTGGCTAAAGCGCACCAAGAGCTGTTCCAGGGCCTCCAGATCGACAGCTGGGCGTCCGCGTACCCCCCTGAGGGCCTTGTAGATGAGGGTGTTTTCCATCAGGCGCCGCGCCAAGGTGGTGTTGAGGGGGGGAAGGCCAATGGAGCGATCCTGAAACACCTCCACCAGTTGTCCGCCACTGCCAAACAGCAACACCGGCCCAAACTGGGGATCCTGGCTGCTCCCCAGGATCAGCTCATAGCCATCCGTGTCCACCATCGGCTGCACCGTGACCCCCTGGAAGTGCTCCGGCCCCGCTTTCTCGCTGACGTTGCGGAGGATTTGCCCGAAGGCCCGGCGCACCGCCTCAGCATCGGGCAGGTTGAGCTGCACGCCGCCCACATCGGTTTTGTGGGTGAGGGTGTGGGAGTAGAGCTTCACCACCACCGGGTAACCCATGGCCTCGGCAGCTTCCACTGCTGCTTCGGGGCTCTCGGCCACCCGCGTCGGCACCACCGGGATCCCGTAGGCGGCCAGGATTTCCTTAGATTCGACCTCCGTGAGAAGCGTGCGGCCTTCCCGCCTCGCCTGGGCAAGGGTTTGCTGCACTTTTTCCTGCTCCACTGGCCTGGTGGGAGCCAGGGTGGGGGTTTCGTAGAGGGCCTTGAGGTTGTCACTAAAGCGCCACAGATGGCTAAACACCCGCGCCGCTTGATCCGGGTAGCGATAGGTAGGGATCCCGGCCTGGTTGAGGATCTGCTCGCCCGCATCCACGCCAGCTCCCCCCATCCAACTGGCCAGGATAGGCTGCCGGGATCCACTGCGCCGCCAGGTCTCCACCACTTTCTCGGCAGTGGCCGTGGGATCCGTCATGGCTTGGGGGGTGAGGATGACCAGGCAACCCTGGCTGCCGGGATCTTGCAACACCACTTCCAAAACTTGGGCAAAGCGCTCCGGATCGGCATCCCCCAAAATGTCAATGGGATTGCCGTGGCTCCAGTGGGGGGGCAAGATCCGCTCAAGCTGCTCCAGGGTTTGGGGAGAAAGCTCGGCCAGGGATCCCCCGGCGCGGATGAGGGCATCGGTGGCCAGCACCCCTGGCCCGCCAGCATTGGTGAGGATGGTCAGGTGAGGGCCCTGAGGACGGGGCTGTTTGGCCAGCACCTCCGCCAGGTCGAAGAGATCTTCAATGTGATCCACCCGCAGCACGCCGCAACGGCGGAAGGCCGCATCCAACACTGCGTCGCTGCCGGTGAGGGAGCCCGTGTGGGAAGCGGCTGCTTGGGCTGCCGCCTGGGTGCGTCCGGCCTTGATGGCAATAATGGGCTTGCTCAGGGCCACTTCGCGGGCCGCCGACAAAAAAGAGCGAGCATCCCCGATGGATTCCATGTATAGGACGATGCTATGGGTGTGGGGATCCTCGCCCAAGTAGTCGATTAAGTCTCCCCAGCCCACATCCAGCATCGATCCCAGAGAGATAAAGGCGCTGAAGCCCACATTTTCCTGCAGGCTCCAGTCCAGGATCGAGGTGCACAGGGCCCCACTTTGGCTGATGAAGCCCACATTGCCGGGCCGGGCCATCTGGGCAGCAAAGGTGGCGTTTAAGCCCGTGTGGGGGTTTTGGATCCCTAGGCAGTTGGGTCCAATCAAGCGCAGCTTCCCAAGGACTCCGTCCCGCTGACGCGATTGGATAGTCTGCTGAATTTGCTTCTCCAGCTCCCAGCCAGCAGGGCCCGTTTCCTTGAAGCCTGCTGAAAGAACAATGGCGCCCTTGACCCCAGCTTCTACGCACTCCTGCACCACCTTGGGCACCCCCGCTGCCGGAATGGCGATAATGGCCAGATCCACCGGCTCCGGCAGAGCGGACAGCCGCTCGTAGGCCCGGATCCCCAACACCTGGTGCCGCTTGGGATTGACCGGGTAAACCGTGCCGCCAAAGGGGTGGCTAATGAGGTTCCACAACACCGTCCGCCCCACGCTGCCCTCCCGCTCCGTGGCCCCCACCACCGCCACCGAACGGGGCAGAAAAATGGGATTCAGGGGATGGGATCGGGCCCTCCAGATATCCACACTGGGATCCAGTCGTTGCCACATACCCTACTCCTTAGGCCAACACTGGTTCCGGCTGGTGGTAGAGGGCAGAATCCACCCGGCAGCCCCGATAGGCCAAAACGTACAGCTCCTTCATGTCTTGAATGAGGGGATAGCGGGGGTTGGCGCCGGTGCATTGGTCGTCAAAGGCTTGCTCCGCCATCGCCTCCAGGCGGTCGTAAAACTCCCGCTCTTTCTCCCCCAGGGCCTCGCGAATGGTGGCCGGGATCTCCAGTTTCCGCTTGAGCTCTTCGATGGCCTCGATGAGGCGCATGACCTTTTCATCGTCATCCGCCCCGCCCAACTGTAGGTAATCGGCAATTTCCGCGTAGCGGTGTTTGGCGTTGGGATAGCGGTATTGGGGAAAAATGGCCTGCTTAAAGGGGGCGTCGGTGGCGTTGTAGCGGATGACGTGGGTAATCATCAGGGCATTGGCCAGGCCGTGGGGCAGATGGAAGGTGGATCCCAGCTTGTGGGCCAGGGAGTGGCACACCCCCAAAAAGGCGTTGGCAAAGGCCATGCCGGCAATGGTGGCGGCGTAGTGAACTTTTTCCCGCGCTTCGGGATCCTCGGCGCCCTTCTCGTAGGCCCGCGGCAGGTAGGTCATCAGGAGCTTGATGGCCTGCAGGGCCAGCCCATCGGTAAAGTCGCTGGCCATCACCGACACATAGGCTTCCAGAGCATGGGTGAGGGCATCGATGCCGCCGTAAGCCGTTAGCTTCTTGGGCATCTTTAAGGTGAGATCCGGATCCACAATGGCCATGGTGGGGGTGAGGGCGTAGTCCGCCAGGGGGTATTTGATCCCCACCCGGTCATCGGTCACTACGGCAAAGGGCGTCACCTCGGATCCCGTGCCGGAAGTGGTGGGGATGCAGATGAGCTGAGCTTTTTGCCCCAGTGGCGGCAGCTCGTAAACCCGCTTGCGGATGTCCATAAAGCGCATCGCCAAGCCATCAAACTCCACCTGGGGCTGCTCGTACATCAGCCACATCACCTTGGCCGCATCCATCGGGGATCCCCCACCGACCGCAATAATCACATCCGGTTGAAACTGGCGCAACTGCTCCAGACCGCGATTGACGTTGCTGAGGGTGGGATCCGGCTCTACATCGTGGTACACATCCCAGCTCACGCGAATCTCATCCAAAACCTGGGTGATGGGATGCAATATGCCCAACTCAAAGAGCGGCTTATCGGTCACCAAAAAGGCGCGTTTTTTGCCGGCCAATTCCCGCAGAGCAATAGGCAGACATCCGGGCTTGAAGTAAATCTTGGGCGGGATCCGAAACCAGAGCATGTTTTCCCGACGTTGGGTTACCGTTTTAATGTTGAGCAGGTGGCGCGGCCCCACATTCTCGGAGATCGAATTGCCTCCCCAAGTGCCACAGCCCAAAGTCAGAGAGGGATCTAGCTTGAAGTTGTAGAGATCCCCAATGGCCCCTTGTGAAGAGGGAGTGTTGATCAAGACTCGACCGGTTTGCAGGGCATTCTCAAAGTAGGCAATATCGTCTCGATTGGCGGGATCTGTATACAAAACAGAGGTATGCCCCCTGCCCCCGAAATTGACCAGTTGGACAGCAACATCTACGGCGCTGTGGAAATCGTTGGCGCGGTAGAGGGCCAGAACAGGGGCCAATTTTTCGTAGGAGAAGGGCTCCTCCGGCCCCACCTTCTCCACTTCCCCAATCAGCAGTTTGGTGCCTTCGGGTACCTGGATCCCGGCCAGGGCAGCGATGGTCTGCACCGACTGGCCCACAATGGCCGGATTTAGGCGACCGTCTTTGAGAAGGATGCGGCGCACGGCTTCGATTTGTTCCGGATCCAAAATGTAGGCCCCCCGATGGCCGAACTCGGCCTTGACCTGCTCGTAGATGGCATCCACCACCACCACTGCCTGTTCTGAGGCACAGATCATGCCGTTGTCGAAGGTCTTGCTCAACAAAATCGAGCTGACAGCCATGGGAATATCGGCACTGGCATCGATCACTGCCGGGGTATTGCCCGCTCCCACCCCCAAAGACGGGTGGCCCGAAGAATAGGCCGCTTTGACCATGCCAGGCCCGCCGGTAGCCAAGATCAGCTTCACCTCAGGATGCTGCATCAAAGCCTGGGACAGCTCGATGGTGGGCTCATCGATCCAGCCGATCAACCCCACAGGAGCGCCCGCTGCCTCGGCGGCTTCCTTAACCACTTTGGCTGCAGCAATAGTACATTTTTTGGCGCGGGGATGAGGGGAAAAGATAATGCCGTTGCGGGTTTTGAGGGTGATCAGAGCCTTGAAAATGGTCGTTGACGTGGGGTTGGTTACCGGCACAATACCTGCCAAAAGACCCACCGGTTCAGCAATGCGCTCGTAGCCAAAGCTCTCATCCCGCTCGATAACCCCGCAGGTTTTCTCGTGTTTGTATTTGTTGTAAATGTATTCCGAGGCAAAGTGATTTTTGATCACCTTGTCCTCCACAATACCCATGCCGGTTTCCTGTACCGCCAGCTTGGCCAACGGGATCCGTTCGTTGTTGGCAGCCAGAGCGGCTTTGTGAAAAATCCGGTCTACCTGTTCTTGGGTGAAAGTTGCATATTCAGCTTGGGCAGCCTTCACCTGCTGGATCAAGGTTTCCAGCTCGGCTAGATTGGTTACTGACATCGGTGGATCCCTCCAAAACTCATCAAGACTTAGACGATAGGAACAATTGACAATCGGATAGTTGGAAATAGTCGAATAACCCGAATGGCAATCTAGGCGCCAACAGGAGCAGGAACTTGGATTTCGGTGGTCAGGGTGGGGGGATGGGTGAGCGTATTGTGAATGATGCAGGCATCAACTGCTTTTTCCAGCCCCTTTTGATGCCTTCCGTCCAGCGGGATCCCAGTTTTTACACGAATGTGAATGTTGTCTAGGCGAGCCGGATGCTCAACTTTCTCCGCCGTGACCACCACCTCTAGTCCACTGGGATCCAACTGCCGAGCTTCCAGATATTTGACGGCATAAAAACCAACACAGGCGCCCAGAGAAGCCAGAAACCATTCCGGCGGCGTCATTCCCTGATCTCGACCGTGATTGTCCAAAGGCTGGTCGCTGAGAATGCGGTGCCCTCGGCTTTCCGCTTGGAACTGAACACCATCGCGGTAGGTGACGCAAACTTCCATTGGGGATCCCTCCTCTTGGGGTATTCTTCAGTTCACATAGAGTCCGTAAAGTTAGCCTGGGGATCAACTTGGATTCCAGTCAGCTCAGGGCCAATCTGGAGACGGTGCAGAGATTAACTGTGAATCACTTCGGATCTAAGCGTGACCTGGCTATGCTGACCCAAGCCGCAACTGCAGAATTGTCAAATAGCCACCAGTCCTTGATCCCGAAAGATTTGTAAGGCGTGATTCACCTGTTCGGGTGTGGGTGGATCGACCTCGGCAAGGGTGTAAGGCAATCCCAATTGCTGCCATTTGTATTCCCCCATCTTGTGAAAGGGCAAAACTTCCACTCGCTCCACGTTGGATAAGGTGGCCACAAACTCGGCCAGACCCTTAATGTTTTCCTCGGGATCCGTCAAGCCGGGAACCAGCACAAAACGAATCCAGGTAGGCTTGTGGATCTGGTCTAAATAGCGGGCCAGATTAAGAGTGGGTTCTAGCGAAACACCGGTGACCTTTCGATACAGCTCCGGCAGATAAGACTTGATATCCAGCAACACCAAATCTGTATGCTCCAACACAGGCTTGGCTGCTTCCAGTTGCCCATAGCCAGAAGTATCCAAAGCCGTGTGCAAGCCCAACTCATGACAGCGACGGAAGATCTCGGCCACGAAGTCAGGTTGCAGCAAAGGCTCTCCCCCGGTAACCGTAACTCCCCCCGCTCGCAAGTAATTCTTGTAACGTTGGATCTCGGCAATTAAAGACTCAACCGTAACAAGCTGTCCCGCCTCCGGATCCCGACAGTCAGGGTTGTGGCAATACAAACAGCGAAGTGGACAACCCTGTGTAAAAATTACGAAGCGGATTCCTGGCCCATCGACGGTGCCACAGGTTTCCACCGAGTGAATGCGCCCAGCAATTGGTGTCAGGGGGTTCATAACGGTATCCATACTTTTATCCTGGATGACTTTTGCAAAATATCAATCAATCTTGAGGTTTTCTTCCAGATTACTAACTCAGGTTAAATAGAACACAGTTTCTATTTCTCTTTGGATTAGGTTGGGACTAGATTTTTTTAGATCCCTAGGGTCTTTTAGCTAGACCGCTGCTATCCTGGCTGGAAGGGAGAAAGGGGGATAAAAAGCCGAAAGGGCAGCTTGGGGATCCCACCCAGCTCAGACCGATGGGTCGTGTGGGCTAGGCACGGAGGTATCCACCGTGATGCCGTGCAGGCGGTGGGCCTTGGGATCGAAATCCTTCGGGAAATGGGTATAGGCATCGAAATCTGCGTGATCCAACAAGGCTCCTTCTAAGAGCGCCCCTCGGAAATTGCTGCCAAAGAGGAGACATCCCCGCAAATCGGCTCCCGATAGGTTAGCTCCGCTGAAGTCGGCATAGCTGAGATCGCACCCCCGCAAATTGGCCCCCGCCAAGTTGGCCCCACTGAAATCGGCATAGCTGAGATCGGCGCCAGCCAAATGGATCCCCTGCAGCTCAGCCCCCTGCAAATCGATCTCCCGAAAATCGCGCCGTCCTGAGGCATACTGGCTGACCAGATCCGCAGCGCTACAAACAGTCATGATCATCGGGCCTCCTCGGTTATCGATGGGGGATCCCTTCCATCGACCCCGGTATGGGCGGACTTCAGGGATCCCCAGGCTGGTCTTTTAGCAGTGTTGATGGAACGTGCGGTTAATGACATCCAGTTGCTGCTCGCGGGTGAGCTTGATGAAGTTCACCGCATAGCCGGAAACCCGGATGGTGAGCTGTGGGTAGAGCTCCGGGTGCTCCATGGCATGCAGCAGGGTCTCGCGGTTGAGAACATTGACGTTGAGGTGGAAACCGCCATCCCGCATGTAGCCATCCAGCAGCCCCACTAGATTGGCAACCCGCTCCTCCGCTGTGCGACCTAGGGCCGCCGGCACAATCGAGAAGGTGTTGGAGATCCCATCCAGAGCGTCGTCGTAGGGCAGCTTGGCCACCGAAGCCAGCGACGCCACCGCCCCCTTGGTGTCCCGGCCGTGCATGGGGTTGGCCCCTGGGGCAAAGGGCTCGCCCGCTCGCCGCCCGTCGGGGGTGTTGCCGGTTTTCTTGCCGTAGACCACGTTGGAGGTGATGGTGAGGATGGACTGGGTGGGGATGGCATTGCGGTAGGTCTTGTGCTTGCGCAGCTCGGCCATGAAGGTCTGCACCAGTTGCACCGCAATGGAGTCAACTCGGTCGTCGTTGTTGCCGTATTTGGGGAAGTCGCCCTCCACCGCGTAATCCACCACTAGGCCCCGCTCATCCCGGATGGCCCGTACCCGCGCGTATTTGATGGCGGATAGGGAGTCGGCTGTTACCGACAGGCCGGCCAACCCAAAGGCCATGGTGCGCAGCACGTCCCGGTCGTGCAGGGCCATCTCCAGGCGCTCGTAGCAGTACTTGTCGTGCATGTAGTGGATGATGTTCATGGTGTTGACGTAGGTTTTGGCCAGCCAGGCCATCATCTGCGCCATGCGCGGCCACACCTCGTCGTAGTCCAGGACATCGGCGGTGATGGGGGCGAAAGCAGGAGCCACCTGCTCGCCGGAGATCTCATCCCGACCGCCGTTGATGGCATAGAGCAGGCACTTGGCCAAGTTCACCCGCGCTCCAAAAAACTGCATCTGCTTGCCGATGCGCATGGCCGACACACAGCAGGCGATGCCGTAGTCATCCCCCCAGTAGGGGCGCATCAAGTCGTCGTTTTCGTACTGGATGGAGCTGGTTTCAATGGAGACCTTGGCGCAGTAGCGCTTGAAGGCTTCCGGCAGCCGCTCCGACCAGAGCACGGTCAAGTTGGGCTCGGGCGCTGGGCCAAGGTTGTAGAGGGTATGCAGCATGCGGAAGCTGGTTTTGGTGACCAAAGGCCGCCCATCTAGGCCCATGCCGCCGATGCACTCGGTAACCCAGGTGGGATCCCCGCTGAATAGCTCGTTGTACTCGGGCGTGCGCAAAAACCTGACCATGCGCAGCTTCATAACAAAGTGGTCAATGAGCTCCTGGGCCTCTTCCTCGGTGAGGATCCCGGCCTGCAGATCCCGCTCGATGTAGATGTCCAGGAAGGTGGACACCCGCCCCAAGGACATGGCCGCCCCGTTTTGCTCCTTGACGGCTGCCAGGTAGGCCAGGTACAGCCATTGGATGGCTTCGCGGGCGTTGGCTGCCGGACGGCCCAGGTCAAACCCGTAGCGGGATCCCATCTCTTTCAGCTCTTGTAGGGCCTTAATCTGCTCGGAGAGCTCCTCCCGCAGGCGGATGGTCTCTTCGTCCATCGTGTCCAGGTCTAGACTGGCTTTTTGGGCCTGCTTGTCTTCGATGAGCCGATCCACCCCGTAGAGGGCCACCCGCCGGTAGTCCCCAATGATGCGACCCCGACCGTAGGCATCGGGCAGGCCGGTGATGATCCCGGAGCGGCGGCAGCGGCGCATCTCTTCGGTGTAAGCATCAAAAACGCCGTCGTTGTGGGTTTTGCGGTACTGGGTAAAAATTTCCTTGGTGCGGGGATCCAGCTCGTAGCCATAGGCTTTGAGGGAAGACTCCACCACGCGGATGCCGCCAAAGGGCATGATGGCCCGCTTCAGGGGTTTGTCCGTCTGCAGCCCCACAATTTGTTCCAGCTCTGGGTCGATATAGCCAGGGGCGTGGCTGGTGATGGTAGAGGGAACAGCGGTATCGGCATCTAGGATCCCTCGCTCTCGCTCCAGAGCCATCAAATCCTTGACCTTGGCCCACAGCCGCTGGGTGCGCTCGGTGGCTGCAGCTAAGAAGGTTTCATCACCGGTGTAGGGGGTGTAATTGCGCTGAATAAAGTCTCTGACGTCGATGGAGCGCTGCCAGGATCCCGGCGCAAAATCGCTCAAAACTTTTTGACCGTCTGCGTTGGATCCCGTCCTTGGTTCCGCCTTCAATTCTGTAGGTGATGCTACAGAACGCTGCACACTGGCAACCATAACAATCCTCCCGGCTATTACGCCTGATAATCTATCGACAGGGCGAGGCAGCACCCCGGCCTTTGCCCCACGCAGGCTCTAAAAGAGAGCTAAAGAACCAATAGATCTCTGCAAGGCTTATAGGGATCCTACGAAGGGCTTTTAGCAACTCTTCTGTTTCTTTTTTAGGCGTTCTAAATACACCTCGCCTGATTTAATTTTAGTCCCTTGCGCTCTGAGGATATTTTCGGTTGCGTGATTTTTTAATCTTATTTTCATCCTATTTTTTAATGCTGTTTTAATATCTTCTTAACGTTGTTTTACGCTTTTCCATCGGCAAATGGCGGGCCTATGCTGAGGTAGGACGGCCCAGGTCGTCTGTTGCCGTGAGAACGTCAGGATACTCGGCCTTTACCTTAGCAGTGCCTTGCTCTATGAACCAGTCCAATCGAATCGTCCAAGGGATCCATCACCTGCACTTCTATCTTTGGGATCTGCCCCGTTGGCAGGAACACTTTTGTCAAGTTTGGGGCTTCCGAATGGAAGGACAGCTCGGCAGTACCCTCTGTCTGCGTCAGGGATCCCTGCGCTTGCGCCTATCTCAGCCGGCTCACGCCGGGGATGAGGTGGATCGCTATTTGCAGCAACATTCGCCTGGGGTGGTGGATGTGGCCTTGGCGGTGGAGGAGCAAGAGCTGTTGGGCTTGGCAGAGCTTTTGCAGAGGCGAGGAGCCCAAGTGGAGTGGATCCCGGCAGAAGACGAAGGCTGCCCTGCTCTGTGCCTGCGCACTCCTTATGGACTCAGGCATTCTTTGATCCCCAGCTCAGGGATCCCCGATTCAGCCCCTGCTGAGGAGAACCTGTTTTCCCACTGGGATCACCTGGTATTGAACGTGGAGCAGGGATCCCTGCAGGCAGCGGCAGATTGGTATGGGCAGGTGCTGGGTTGGCGGTCTCTGTATCGCTATAGCATCCGCACCAACACCTCTGGCCTAGAAAGTGTGGTGGTGGGAGATCCTGAAGCCGGGATCCAGTTGGCCATCAACGAGCCCACCTGTGCCGCTTCCCAGATCCAGGAGTTTTTGGATGCCCATCATGGCCCTGGCCTGCAACATGCGGCGTTGCACAGCTCAGATGTCTTCGCCAGTGTGCGCCGGCTGCGACAGGGAGGCGTAAACTTTCTGCAGGTGCCACCGGAGTACTACACAAACCTGGCAAGGGAGCTGGCCTCTGGAGCAGTACTCCCTTCTGGTGGGTTGCCCACCATCTCCTGGCACGACTTGGTGGAGCAGCAGCTCCTTTTGGATACCACCTTGCCTGCCTCTGATTCCCGACACCCCCCCCTGTTGTTGCAAACCTTCACTCAGCCTCTGTTTGGCCGGCCCACGTTTTTTTTCGAGGTCATCCAACGGTTGGGTGGAGCCACAGGCTTTGGCGAAGCCAACTTTCAAGCCCTGTTTGAAGCTCTAGAACGCCAACAGCGACAACGGCAGCAAGCCCTGGTCTGCTAACACCCTTGTTCTAGGGATCCAGTGGGAGCACCAGGGGAATGTCTCCAGTTAATCAACACGATTGATTGCCCCTGAGTTTCCAGCCGATATTCGGGTATGCGGAAGGCGTTGACATCCTCCCCGGCCTGAAGGCTGGAGATTCCTACCACGCTACGCATGGATGGCTCCTTGCGCAGT
>NZ_JANSIK010000132.1:0-9000 GCF_047462035.1 Synechococcus sp. R5-15
GTAATCCGTACTGAACATATTATACATTATTTTCAGTATAGTTGAGCTTATTATTGACTAGAGTCATGCTTCACACCGAATCATCACTGCTTAACGAAAACTTCTGCTGGCGCTCCGCCGCCGACCCTTGGGATCCCCTGTTGAGGGCACGCCATTCCTGGCTAGACTGTTCCAGAGTGAGCAGGAAAGGAGTTCGGGCTGCCGCCACCTGCCGGAGAGTTGAAGAGGCTTGAATGAGAACCCCAGCCATCACTTGCTCTTGCCCGCCGCAGCTTAATTTTCCTCCTCAGCGCTGGCTGTGGAGTTGCTTGGGAGCCATGGCCATAACGGCTCTCACGGCTGTTGCCGCTTGGGCGCGGCCAGTGCTGGAAGTACGCATGACCCTGGGTTTGCCCATCAGCCCCAACTACTGGTACATGGTAGCTCTCAGCCAGGCCGGCAGCCCTGGCCCTACCGCCAACTTGGTGGATCCCAACGTCCGTGTGGGGCCCAACGAGTACACCTTTGTGCGGGACTGGGATTACCTCATTCGGGTTACCCCCCTCAACGAAGAGTCAGTCTTGCAGGCCACCATCCAGCGATTTGGAGAGCCGGAACGGGAGTTTGCCGTTGGCTTTAACCAGGTACGGGTTAATCGCCTTACCCGTGACCGCGATACCCTCAATTTCCAGATCGATATATCCGAGCTGCAGGGCCTTGATGGGCGAGACCAAGATATCCAGGTGGCTCTGCTCACCGCCCGTGCCCCCTTCCGCGTAGCCCCTGAAGAGACCAATCTGGCCATTGATGCCACCCGGGGGGATCTGCCCAATTTCTATCGCCTCAGCCTGTCCAATCAGCGGCAGGTGGTTGTGGACGACCCCCAGCGACAGGAGACGGTGCGCCGCAGCCGCGAATTGATCCAACAAAGTGGCTCCGGGGCTGCCCTCACTCGCGACCTCATTGAGGGCGGGGCTTTGGAGATTTTGGCTGCCAACATCCTCACCTTCGAGCTGCGCCTGGTGGATCGCTAGAGAGGGATCTCTTCCCATCTGACATCTGCCCAAGACCGTTCTTGCAGCCCGGCAGAGCCTCAATCCCTCAATAGTCGTTCCAAGTTGCCGTGAACCGGCCCATTGGCTTCCCTCTACCCTTGGGAGAAAGGCTCGGGGATCTCAAGCGATTGGAAAAACTCCTTCTCCTGGAACGGGTGCAGGATCCAACATCACAAACAAAAACGACTCCAGCCCCGCCAGGTAGGTGAGCACCTCCTCCTGGGCCGCTTCCAGCTCTAACGTGTTGACCTGGGCCGCTTGCTCAATCAAGGCTTTCACTGCCGTTGGCCCCTGCAACAGGGATCCCAGCCAGGCCATCTGAGGAGCTGGAATGGTTAGGCGCCCATAGCTGGATCCCGGCCAATTCATAGCAAACTCCAGCTTTTTCTCGTGAGCTTTGGCGAAGTTTTGGCGAAATTCGACGTTGTCGGCCAGGATGGGGTTGAGCTGCACTCTGCCCCCCAGCCAATCGGCGTCGCTCCAGGGCAAGACCAAGGAAGAGCCGGGGTGTTCCGCCCAAAAGTCAATGAGGCGATGGTTGGGGTAGATCAGCTCATAAAAGTGATTTTGATCCGCAGGCGAGAGCTTGTCCAACTCAGCTTGCAACCAGGGGGGCATGGCCCTCTCCTTGAACAAAAGCGCCGGATCCCAGTCGGCATAGTCCACCAGACAAACCAGGCCCAGCTCAGCTTCCTCGAGCATGCGCATCAGGTCGGGGATCAGGAAGCCCTTGTCTCCTGGCAAGAGGTAGTTGGCCCGGATGTTGGTGTCGTCTTTGTAGATCTCAGGGTTCCAGCGCAAGGCAGCTCGCAGTTCGTCCGAGGCCAAACTGGCCATGAATTCCCGTACCCGCTGACAGGCCTCAGGAGTGGGTAGATCAAACAGCCCCAGCAGCCGAAACGCCTCTTGTAGGCGAAAGATCACCTCCCGCTGGTAGGCGTGGTGCAGGTTGGCCCGCAGGATCCCGTCAGGTTTGAGAACCCGCTTGAGGGCTTTTAGCCCCGCCACCGGATCGTCCAGCAGATAGAGCACATCGTTAAGGCTGATGAAGTCAAATTCCAACCCCAACTGTTCGATATCCAACAGGTCGAGAACATACAACTCCACCTCTCCGAAACCGTGGTAGCGCAAGCGTCGCTCCGTCACCCGTACCGACTCTGCCGACAGGTCGCACACCACCAGCCGCGCCCCCGGATTGGCCTCCGCCAAGATCAACGTTTCCCAGCCCGAGCCGCAGCCGGCATTCAAAATGAGAGCGCCTTCGCTGGGCACAATGGCGCGGGTGCGGGCGTATTGGGCGGTGGTCAAACTTAGGCGGTACAACCCGTCAATGGCGTTGCGGCCCGAGGCCTCAATCGCCACATTGGGGTAGGGCAATTCTTCGTACAGTTGCCGCAGAGATTCTGTCGAGCTGCTGGCCATGGGATCCGCTGCAGGAAGCTGCCCTTTATGCTACCCGGCATCCCTTCCCCGCAGGAATGCCTCTAAGGCAGCAGCCAGGGTTTCATTCCCCTGCAGATCCAATCCATCCGGCCTCTGGGGTGGGTGGGCGGGATCCCGCAAAAAGTCCCAGGATCCTTGAAAAAACTCCTCTGGGGAGAGGATGCGATGCCAGCCGTAGCGCTGCAGACCCTCAACCAGCAACGGCGACTCGGCAAACCCAGAGCGGGTAACACAGGCCATAGGTGTGCGGCTGCGCAGGGCCTCCGCCAAAGTGCCATAGCCCGGCTTGGACACCACCCAGCGGCAGAGGGGCATCACATCCACCGGTCGCCACACCCGCCCATCCAAAACCCGCAAGTTGGGCAAGGGGGGAGCTTCCGGATCAAAGGTGAGAAACTGCCAGTCGGGAAAATCTTGGAGCCGCTCGTAAGGAAACCCCCGTACCCCCAGCCCGCCAAAGGTGAACAAAGCCCTGGGTTGATCCGGGTGTAACCCCAACTGGGCGGCGACCTCTTCTGGTGGGTAGCGGGGATCCGATCCCGTCAGCCCCACCTCCTGCTGACGCGGAAAAGCGCTAGTGCTCCGCACCGCTGACGCGACCATGCTCTCGCTAAAGGGCAGGCGAAACAGAAGGTCACATTGCCCATAGAGCTCCCGAACCCAGGCCACAAACGGTTGAAACTCCGGGCCATACTCCTGATAGATGAAATCCCAGCCAAAATTACTGGCCATCCAGCAAGGGATCCCAGCAGCCTGGGCAATCGCCGCAGCAATGGGCGGCACATCCGCCAACACCAAAGGCACCCCCTGGGCTCGAATGAAATCCGCTTCTTCTCGAACAAGCTCCGCAGCGCTGGCTTTAAACGCCTTGAGGGCAGCCAACGTAGCCGGCAGATCCGCTTGCAGCCCATCCGGCTGCACCACCCCCACATCCAACGCCCGCGGCCGATGGAGAAACTTCCCCTCCACGTAACGCTCCAGGAGCCAGCGGGGAGCCGGCGTAACAAAGATGGGCAGAACATGGGGATCCCGCTGCAGCAAAGCATTCACGACCGCCGCCAGACGGGTAACGTGCCCAAACCCGTGAGCTGTTGCCGCCACATACAGAGGAACGGGATTCATTGTGCTCTGCACCGCTAACGCGATAGGACTCCGTCCCGCTAACGCGATAGGACTCCGTCCCGCTAACGCGATAGGACTCCGTCCCGCTGGCGCGAACGCAACCGCCTCAGGACAGAACAGGATCCGCGGGGGGCTTTTCCCTATGGGATCCCCACAGGTTACTCGCCAAGATCAAGCCCAGGCCCACCACAGATCCCAGCGCAATCCTCTCGCCCAACAGCACCGCAATCAACCCCAACGACAAAAAGGGCGTCACATACACCCAGTTGGCCAGGGATCCCCGATGGCCCGCCAACTCCAGAGCCCGCAGCCAAAATACAAAAGTCAGGCCCATCTCCGCCAGACCAATGTAAGCCGCCCAACCCAGCCCCGCAACTGTCCAAGAGACCTCCTGAAACGGCAGCAGTAGCAGGCCATAGAGGCTGCCGAAGAGAAACCCCATAAACAGCTTCAGCACCGCATCTCGCCCATCCCGCACATTGAGCAGCCAGTAGAGCGCCCAGATTCCAGAGCTGCCCACCGCCAGCAGGACCCCCCAGGGATCCTCCACCTGCAAGGTGCCCCAGGATCCCCCCGTAGCCACCAGCACCACTCCCAGCAGGCTCACCCCCAAGGCCAACACCAGCCGCCAACGGAAGCGCTCTCCCAGCAGCGGCACCGCCAGAAGAGCCAGCACCAGCGGCCAAGTGTAATTCAGAGCCATCGCCGCCTGAGCCGACAGGCGTTCATAAGCCTGGAACAACACCCCATAGTAGCCGAAGGGGTTGAGCAGCCCCTGAAGAGCCGATAGGCGGACTTGGGATCCCTTCTGCCTGCCGATCAACCTCGCCCGCCCTGTAACCACCAAAACGATCCCCAGGATCAGGCAAGAGCTAAAGGCCGAAAAAATCAGCAGAACCGTCGGCGACAGGTACCGCAACCCAAACTTAAAAGCGCTGGCAGCCGTGGCCCAGCCCAAGATGGCCGCCGCCAAGTAAACATAGGCTCGCCAGGGATCCCTGCCCATCAAAAGCTGTCGAGATGGTGCTCCGCACCGCTA
This sequence comes from Synechococcus sp. R5-15, assembly GCF_047462035.1. Taxonomy (NCBI): domain Bacteria; kingdom Bacillati; phylum Cyanobacteriota; class Cyanophyceae; order Synechococcales; family Synechococcaceae; genus Synechococcus; species Synechococcus sp. R5-15. The sequence goes on from NZ_JANSIK010000132.1 coordinate 4,639, forward strand.
CCGCCGTCCTCTGGCTTCGACTTAGCTCCGGTGGGAAGGCCCAGCCGCGGTGCCACCACCCAGGCGTAGAGCAGGTAGCCCAACCCCGCCACCACCGCCCACCTGAGAACAGTGCCGAAAACCCGGAAGAACAGCCCAACCAGAAGAATACAGCCCAGAATGGCGAAGACCGTCACCAGTGGACGCCCCCAAGTCTCAATCCAAGCTCGAACGGCACTTTTCCCCCGAGACGCAACGGATGTTCCCGACTCCCGAGAGGCTGCAGCCGCCTGCTCCAGTTCACGCTCAAGCTGTTTCAGCCGTTCTTGTTCTGAGAAAGAGAGATCGGACATAGAGAGCAGTCTCCAGCGGTGTCACCTCCATCTTACGAGCTGCTCCCGAAGATGGGCAGACTAAGCCCGCGCCGAAGGGATCTCCTGAACCATAGCCCGGAACACATCCAAAGCCGGGCCAGGGCGACGGTTAGGACGCGGAGCCGAGATCTCATTGGGCACAAAAGGCTTCTCCACCACCACCTTGGGCTTGTTGGCAGGAGCAGTTGCTGTAGCCGCAGGAGCAGAGCTGGGAGAAGCCGGTGCAGAACGAAAAGGCCCGGTAACAAAATCCACCAAGCCGCCGAAGAGAATGCCGAAAAAGGAGAACAGGCCGCCGAAAAGCTTCTTGAGGATACCCATGGCTCATTGCAAAGAAATGAGGTGAGAGATTGTCGAAGTTGTGAAGTTGTACAACTTGACCTTCATTATTGTTAAGAAGCAGCATCTTGGCCATGAGTAGATATACTCCTTTTCTTAGGCCTGGGGATCCCCCACCCGCCTGCCCTCGGCGTCAAATCGCTGTAGGGGTAGGGTCAACTCCAGCTCTTGCAGCTCCAAAGGTTGAGAGACCCCCCTGCCGCGCCCCAAAGCAAAGCCATCCGCCGCTGCCGGGTTCACGTCATAGCCGATATCTGCCATTGCTTCGACGGTGAGAATGCTTAAGGGGTTGGCTACCCCCCGGTCGATGCGGCTGGTCATCAGCTCGCGGCCCAAGACATTCTCCCGCCAATGGGAATCTCGGGATCCCTCCCCAAACTGGTTCTCCAAGGGCACAGAGGGCGCGTTTCCTCCCAGCCTAGTGAAGGCGCTGACTGCCCTGGGGCCGATGAAGCGGGGATCGTAGCCAGGGGGCGTAGGCTGATCCCGTCCCACCAAGCCCACCGTTAGCCCCTTGGGATCCCAGACGATGGGCAAGAAGCCCAAGGCATGGCCCAACTCGTGCAGGGCAGTAATGGGCAGATCCCCTCGCTCTTCCAAAGCCGATAGGTTTTGGCTGTTGAACAAAATGACGGAGTAGAAAGGCAGACCGTTAGAGGCCCGTACAAAACAGGGAGCAGCTCCCCCCAAAATTCGCTCGTCGCCGAGATTTCTGGCCCGCACCTCCACCAGCAGATCGTCGATGGGGAAATTGAGTGGCGTGCTGGGAAACCCTCGATCGCATTCGTCGGCCCGAATGGTGGTGGGGGGCAGATCCGGCTGGTCACCAACGATGATCTGTTGCCAGCGCAGAGCGGCATTGCGGATGATCGACTGCTGGGTGGGGGTGAGACTGTTGTCGGGAAAGCGAACGTCAATGGTGAACTGGGAAGCAGGCGCAGTCGTTGGCGAGGGCAAAGGGGCAGGAATGACAGTCGGAGTAGGGGTGAGAACGACAGTTGGAGTAGAGGTGGGAATGACGGTTGGAATGGGAGTGGGAATGACACCTACAGAAGAGGAACCACCACTTCCGCCGCAAGCCTTGAGCACCAGTACCAGAAGCACAGCCACCAGGGATCCAAGCAGACGCAGACCCCACACTCTGCCCAAAAGCAGTCGCTGCCTTGAATTCACACCACCTCCCAAAAAGCCCCATGACCCAAGTGGATCATACCGGCTGCAACCATCCTCCCGAGCATGATTTGCGTCACACCGCACCGGTCAACTTCAAGGCCAGGAAGAGATGGGTTTGGAGGTCTATATTTTCAGGTCAGGATCTCTCAATCTGAGGAGTCGGAAGAGTTTTCCTCTTCTATGCCCCAGCCCGCAGCCAAAACATCCACCGCTGCCCGCAGCGCCTGGTTATCCCCCAAGAGCTCCTCGGGATCCGAGCGCGGCTCCACCAGGGGAACCAAGCGCAGAATACGTCCGTCCTGAACCAAGTCGATAACCACGCCCGGCTGCTCCTTGCCCAGGTTGGCAATCTCTTCTTCGGAAGCGGGATCCCGCAGACAGGCATAGTCAAAGCTGTTCACATTTAAGTAGAGGCTACGGTTTACCACCAGTGTGGCAGCAGTGGGATCCTGAAAAACATCCACCACGCAGCCTTCCCCTTGCTTCCGCACTGAGCCATCGACGATATCGAAGTAGCGAACACGGGCCAAATCGGATAGGAGTCGGTAAATATCCCGCTTGTTCACCAAAGTTCCCGTATTCACAATACAGGGGGCACAGGGATGAGTGTCTGTCATAGAGCAGTCGGTCTCGAAAGGTCAACAGATTGAGAGTAGGCAAAAGGAAAGCAACATCAACAGTGTCTGCAAACCATCTCCAGAAACATTAATCCTCGGCAATTCTAGGCGCGGTTATGGTTGACAAGCAACAGAGACCCCAACTTAATCCCTAACTTCACAAAAACTTTAATCGGCTAAAGAGGGAAGAAGTAGCCTGCCCTGCCTTACCAAGTTAAGCCACTGCAACAACAGAACAACTCCCTCCATTTCGCCTACCCAGCGCTCAAACTGCTCTTGGGGAAAACTCAGTCATAACTTTGCTTTTATCGACTCTATCACAGCCTTCCCGAAAAGGGCACAGGTCACTACTAATCACTACTAAGGTGCAATCTCCAGGCAAAGGCAACAGAGGTTTGGCAGGGTTTTACCTACATCTTGTGGGAAGGTGAATAGCCGAGCGGCTTTAGACTCTAGATATCGCAGATGGGCCCCGAACAGATCATCTTCGGTTCAAACCTCTCCCCTTGTCCCCCTAGGAAGGATAGCATAGGACACCAAGCCCGCTGCCTAGAAATAGCGTTGACTCTTCGCCGGAGACGACTTTTGCCGTGGTAACCACTCCCCAACGCCAGACCCTGCCGGTTGTCGATTTCGCCGCCTTTCAGAAAGGAACGGCAGGTGAGCGGGAGCAGTTTGTCCGCCAGGTGGGGGAAGCGCTGCAACAGATTGGCTTTTTTGCCTTGGTTAACCATGGCCTATCGCCGGAATTGATCCGGGAAGCCTATGAGGTGGCAGAAGCGGTTTTTCTTTTGCCAGAGCCGACCAAGAGAGCCTATGAGGATCCGGCCCTGCTGGGGCAACGAGGGTACACCCACTTCGGCAAAGAACATGCCAAAAATCACCCCTACCCTGACTTGAAAGAGTTTTGGCACATCGGGCGCGAAGGGGATCCCCACCTTCCTGCCAACATCTGGCCTCGGGAGGTGCCCCAATTTCGCAGGGTGATGGTAGAGCTGTTCGCCCAACTGGAAACCTGTGCCCAGGGCCTGTTGCAGGCGGTCTCTCTGTATCTGGGGGAGCCTGCCGAATACTTGCCCAAAGCGGCGGAAGGAGGAGCCAATCTCTTGCGGGTGATTCACTATCCGCCGATCCCTGCTGAAGCCCCTCCCCAGAGTTTACGAGCTGCAGCCCATGAAGACATCAACTTGATTACGCTCTTGTGTGAAGCCACCGCACCAGGTCTAGAGCTTCTGCAACGAGATGGATCTTGGCTGCCCATTTCGGCCCTCCCTGGTCAGATCATTGTCGATGCCGGGGATATGCTGCAAAACCTCACCAATGGCCTGTTGCGCAGCACCACCCATCGGGTGACCAACCCCGACAACCCTCAAGAATGCCGCTTTTCCATTCCCTTCTTTGTGCATCCGCGGCCAGAGGTGGATCTCACGCCCTTGCCGACTTGTGTGGCCCGCACCGGCGGGATCCCTCGGTTCCCTTCCCTGACTGCCGGAGAATACTTGGCCCAGCGGTTGAGGGAAATTGGCCTGGCTGAGGCAGGATCCCCGCCCCAGCATTGATCCCAACTGGGGGTCTCTATGTTTCGGATCCCAGCCCTGCCCTACGAGTATGAAGTTCCCAGCCTGTCTCAGTTGGCCCTGGTGATCATCGATATGCAGCGAGATTTCCTGGAGCCGGGCGGCTTTGGGGAAATGTTGGGCAATGATGTCACCCAACTGGGATCCATTGTGCCCACCCTGGAGGAACTGCTGGACTTCTGTCGTCAGCTAGAAATCGCAGGAGCCCCGCACTGTACCCGTAGGGTCAGTGCCGGGAGGAATGCGGAAGTTACGATAGAACCATGACCCAAGTCCTGACCGTCTCCTGCAAGCTCAAGGTGT
>NZ_JANSIK010000133.1:0-16984 GCF_047462035.1 Synechococcus sp. R5-15
TGAAGCCCGCACTCTCTCGCTTTGGCGGCGCGGAGCGCTTTGCGTCAGCATGAGTGTGGGAGTATGTCACGCTGAAGAAATCTGCAGGGATCCAGTTGGGGACATGTCGAATCCTGCTGCTGTCCAGGACTTGTCTGCCAGCCTGAAGATCGGCCAGGTGGCTCTAGCAGCCGGCTTGCCTGTACGCACGGTGCGCTACTACGAATCGATAGGCCTGCTGAAGCCAACGGTGGAACGGGCGGAGTCCAGCTATCGATTGTTCGACCCTTCGGTTTTGGTTCGCCTGGCTTTTATCCGCCGCTGCCAGAGCCTGGGCCTGAGCTTAGAAGAAATCCGCCAAATCCTGGATGTCCACGACCGAGGGGAGCAGCCTTGCCCAGAAATTCGCCAGCACCTGCAAGACAAGCTGCAGGAGATTGAACAGCGAATTGCCGATCTGCAAGCGCTGAAAAGCCAAATTCAAGGTCTCCTCTCCGATTGGCAGATCCCCCCTGCGGCTGCTGATGAAAAAGAGGTGATCTGCCCGATTTTGCAAAAACCAGAGGCCAGGGGCGGCAAGGGCAACAGCCGTTACTCCACCGTTACCGACTTGGCCAAGTTGCGCGGCTGATCCACATCGGCTCCGCGACGCAAAGCCATGGCATAGGCGAACAACTGCAGGGGGATCACGTTCAGAACCGCCGACAACAGGGGTGTCGTGCTGGGCACCTCGATGATGTGGTCGGCTTTCTCCCGCACCTGGGTGTCTTCGGGGTTGATGAGGGCGATCACCCGTCCCCCCCGCGCCCGCACCTGTTCGATGTTGGAGAGCATTTTTTCGTAGACGGGATCCCGGGTGGCAATGCACACCACCGGCACCCGCTCGTCGATGAGGGCGATAGGGCCATGCTTCATCTCCCCTGCCGGGTAGCCTTCGGCGTGGATATAGCTCACCTCTTTCATCTTCAAAGCTCCTTCCAGGGCAATCGGGGCGTTAACCCAGCGGCCCAGATAGAGCATGTTGGCAACATGATGGTACTGCTCCGCCAGTTGGTCGTAGAGGGCGGCGTCCTTCAGCATCAGGCTGATCTTGCCCGGCAGCTCAATCAAGGCTTGCAGGTGGGCTTGGATCTGGGCCGGGCTGAGGATCCCTTTGGCTTGGGCCAGTTGCAGGGCCAGCAAATACCCCGCCACCAACATGCCAGTAAACACTTTGGTGGAAGCCACGGCAATCTCCGGACCGGCATGGATGTAGAGAACCCCGGCATCCGCCAGGCGGCTGGCCTGGGATCCGATGGCGTTGACAATCGCCAGGGTCGGGATCCCTTGGGTGCGGGCCTCGCTCATGGCTGCCAGCGTATCGACGGTTTCTCCCGACTGGGTTAAGGCCAGCAACAGGTGGTTGGGGCGCAACACCGGCTGGCGGTAGCGAAACTCAGAGGCGTAATCCACCTCTACAGGGGTACGGGCCAAGCTCTCGATGAAGTACTTGAGCACCCAGCAGGCGTGCCAGGCAGTACCACAGGCTACGGCGTGGATGTGCTCAATGTGGGCCAGTTGCGCTTCAGAAAGCGTTAGCCCCTCCAGTGTCACCCGGCCCTGTTCCAGATCCACCCGCCCCCGTAGCGTATCGGTGGTGGTGCGGGGCTGCTCAAAGATCTCCTTTTGCATGAAGTGCTTGTAGCCTCCCTTGGCGGCTGAGACGGGATCCCAGGCCACGGTGATGCTGGATTTGCGCAGCTCCTCGCCGGTAATGCGCAAGTAGCGCACTTGAGACTCCGTGAGAACCGCCATTTCCCCATCTTCTAAGAACACCACCTTGCGGGTATGGCGGACAATGGCAGGCAGATCGGAGGCCACGAAGTTTTCCCCTTCTCCCTCTCCCACCACCACGGCTCCGGCATTGCCCAAACGGGCTGCGATCAGCCGATCCGGCGCCTCCCGATCCAGAGCCACTACGGCGTTTCCTCCCCGCAGTTGCCCCATGACCTGGCCAAAGGCCGCCTCAAAGGAGCCCAGCTCTTCTGTATAGAGGCCGAGCAGTTGGGCGATCACTTCCGTATCGGTTTGGGAGCGGAATGGGATCCCCCGCTCCAGGAGACGCTCCTTTAGCTCCAGGTAGTTTTCCACAATGCCGTTTTGGATCACCACAATGCGCCCGCGCTCGTCGCAGTGGGGGTGAGCATTTTCTTCGGTCACGCCGCCGTGGGTGGCCCAGCGGGTATGTCCGATCCCTACCTTGGCCGTGGGCATGTTGGCCGTCAGCTTCACCAGCAGGTTGTGCAGCTTGCCGGTAGCGCGGACAACTCTCAATCCTTCTTCGGGATCCACTGTGGCAATGCCGGCAGAATCATAGCCCCGATACTCCAAGGTGCGCAGGCCCTCCAACAGGATGGGGGCAGCCCACTGAAAACCCACGTAGCCGACAATGCCACACATTCCTCACACCTCAACCTCAGTCGCGCCAGCGTTGCGTAGCAATACAGGCAACACCTTATCCGCAAAGCCTACCCCAGGTTGGGGATCCCTTCAACGGCTTTGGCCGACGTTGTTCACCTCAGCGGGTTGCCAATTTATGGGGAAGTCTGCGGCTGCCATCCTTGGGATCCAGAGACAATCCCCTGGGCAAAAGAGACGGGCGCAAAATGGAACTGATAACCTTCGGCCACCGCGGGCTGGATCCCATCTTCCCCAGGGACGCTGGAGACCAAGTTGCTCAGCCCCAATACCAACTCTCGAATGCCGCGGCGAAACTGGGGATCCCCGGTCAGCTCGTCGATGTCGGCGGTGATCTTTTGCATGTTTTGAAAGGTGATGCGCGCCGAATCGAGGGTTTGGCGCAGCGTGGCCAGGGTGCCCGGATCGTTGAGGCTGGCGGCAATCTGCTGCAGATCTTCGGTAGCTTGGGCCACGTTCTCCGCAGCCGCTCGCACCTCGGCCAGGATCTGGCGCACATCGGCCTGGAGTTGTGGATCGGTAACCAGCGGGCGCACCGCGCTCGACATGGCCTGGAGATCGGCGCTCACCTGCTGAATGTTCTCCAGGACGGCGTTAAGGGAAGTGCGGTTTTGATCCACCAGGGCGGTGAATTGATCGGCAGCCGCTTGAAAACTGCGGGCAGTTCCCCTCACAGCCCCAGCCGCGTCTTGGATGGCTGTGGCAGCGATCGTGAATTGCAACAAGTCCAGATCTTCGGTGCGCAGGGCAGCTACTCGCTCTTCCACGGTTTCTGAGAGATCGGCCACGCTATTGGCAACGCGGGTGATCCCCTCCAGAGTGGTGTTAAGGGTATCGAAGAGCTCATCGTCGTTGATCCGTGTGAGCAACTGATCCAGCCGGATCAATAACTGGCCAAAATCCACTCCAGGTTTGCCCTCCACCACATCCCCATCGCAGATGATTTGACTGCTGTCGCAATCCGCTGCCAGAGGGGATCCCGTTGCCGCCTGACCCCTCCCCTGGGGCAGGATATCCATCACCGTTTCCCCCACCAACCCCGTCTGTTTGGTTACAAACAGGGCGTTGCGGGGAATAGCCAAAGGCTGGTCAATGGCCACCTGCACCTCCACTTGATTGGGTTGAGGCGTGATACGCTCCACCCGACCTACGGTTACCCCCCGCAGCCGCACGCTGGATCCCTCGGCCAGCCCGGCCACGTTGGTATAGGTGACGGTAAATTGAAAGCCGCGACTGCCGAAGCGCAGGTTGTAGATCCACAAAAACAGGCCGGCAAAGCCCAGCGCCCCCGCCAGGATCAACAGGCCCACTGCCCCTTCTCGCACTGCTCGCGAACGCATCACACCTGCCCCGCCACTTGAATTGGCCCTTCTACGCTACCGCTGAAAAACTGCCGCACAAAGGGGTTATCGCACGTTTCAATCTGCTGCACGGATCCCTCCCACTGCACCCGCCCCTGAGCCAACAGGACAATGCGGTCGGTGGCGCGGTAAATGGTGCTGTGCTGGTGGGTCACCACAATGTAGCTCTCACAGGCTTTTTTCACCTGCTGCAGCTCCCGGATGAGATCTTCAATTACCGTGGAGGCAATGGGATCCAAGCCCGCTGTGGGCTCGTCGTACAGCAGCAATTGGGGCTCATCCTGGGGCAGAGAAGGATCCTCCATAATGGCGCGGGCGAAGCTGGCCCGTTTGCGCATCCCCCCCGAGAGTTCTTCTGGCAGGTTGTGCTCTTTGCCCGCCAGTCCCACCGCCTCCAGCTTGGCGGCCACCAATTCCCGAATACGGGAGCGGGGCAACTGCGAGTGCTCGTAGAGCAAAAACCCCACGTTTTCTTCCACCGTCAGGGAGTCGAAGAGGGCGGCCTGCTGAAACACCATCCCTACTCGCAAAGGGGGAGTTGCATGATGGGCTTGAATCTCCGAGAGCGGGATCCCGCACCAGAGCACTTCTCCAGCGTCTGGCTCCGTTAGGCCGGCGATGATGCGCAGCAGCGTCGATTTCCCGGTGCCCGAAGGCCCCACCAGGCCCAGGGCCTCACCCCGGTACACCTTCAGATCCACGTGGTCAAGCACCACCGTCGAGCCGAAGCGCTTGGAAACTTGGCGCAGCTCCACCAAGGGGGCAGTGCTCTGCACTGCTGGCATGCTCAGAACCTCCGCCCTCGCCAAAGGCTGGAGCCTATTTTCCGCGGCCTGCTGCTCCTTTGGGCTGTCTATGCTGCTTCTGAAGCACTTGACCAATGATTTCAAGCAAAACTGGGGGCTCAGGATGCTTCCCTCCTTGAGTCGGCTTCACTGCTAGTTTAGGAGTCGGCAGGGGCCAAGGCAATGAAGCAGCCCACAGCCCTATCAAGGCAGATCAGGGATCCCTGGCGATAAGCCCAAGCCGTACCTCTCTTCCCCATCCTCCTTGCTCTGCAGCTCAGGGGCGAGGTCTTCCTCGAGGGCAGCCGCCCACCCAGAGGGGATGATCTCTACTTTTTTATCTGTTTTATCTGTAGGCGCTGCCCTTCTCTCTTCTCTCTGCTCTCCGTCGGCCAGCTCCGGCTGCTTATCCTGTTCTGAATGGAGTTTCACGCGCCGCGAGAAGCCCCAGACAAATAAGGGGATCACGGCCACCACCATCCCCCACTCCGGGATCTCGATTTGGGGGAAAAACACCTCCAACAACATGGTGCTCCCCACCAAGGCGATGATGGCAAAAGCGGCGTCTTCCAGGTGAGAGAACTCGTCCAACCAACGCAAAAACAGAGAAGCCATGTAGCGCATCAGGGTAATGCCGAGAATGCCGCCGAGGATGATTACCCAAGCCTTGCGGGAGACGCCCACCGAAGCGGCGATGCTGTCGAAAGAAAAAACCAGATCCGTCAGTTCCACCATCACCAGGGTCTGCCAAAAATTGGCGTGGCGGGTGATGTCCTGTTCTTGGCCTTCTTCCTCGCCCCGAAAGTGCTGCCAGGCTAGCCAGAGCAGATAACAGGCCCCCAAGAATTGGGCGGGCGGATACTCCACCAACCAAACTGCCGCGAAGACAATGGCAATGCGAAAGCTGTAAGCGCCGATGATGCCCCAGCGCAAGGCCCGATTCTGCTGCTGGGGGGTGGGCAGATGCTTCACCAGAGCTGCTAGGGCAACGGCGTTGTCCGCAGAGAGGGCGGCCTCCAAAAACACCAAAGCCACTACCAAGAAAATATCTGTCCAGGTGAAGGACTGAGTCATCCCTTGCGCCAGGATCAAGGTCGCTCCCATCGCATCTGTTGCATTTTTGACAAGTGTTGCATCAATTAGCATATTCGCGCGTTTTGTCCGCCCCAGTCAGTCCAACACAGCAGTTAACCAGCGTAGGAACCCTCCCCATCTTCGGATAAAGGTACCCCAGAAAAAGGCATGAACCCAGTTAGGTGACCAGAGGCAACACCCTCAAACTCCCGAAGGATGGGAAAGAGAAAGCCCAAGCCTAAACTATGGCCTGAGTATAGCCTGTTTGGCTCAGGATCCATTTACAGTTCTTAACCTTCTGAAATCTGGCCATCCTCTGTTGGATCTCCAGTGGGGCCGGATGAGCTCAGTCGAGCCGCCAGCCGTTGTCCGCAACGCAGGATCTGGCCTGCCAGAATCGCCGCCCCAAAACCGTTATCAATGTTCAGCACTCCCACCCCCGCTGCGCAAGAGTTGAGCATGGTGAGCAGGGCAGCCAAGCCCTGGAAGCTGGCCCCGTAGCCAATGCTGGTGGGCACAGCGATCACCGGACAATCCGCCAGACCCGCCACCACACTGGCCAAGGCCCCCTCCATGCCCGCCACCACGATCAGCACGTCCGCTTGCAGGGCCGCCCAGTTGTGCAGCAGCCGATGGATCCCGGCCACCCCCACATCCCAGAGGCGCTTCACCTGAAACCCAGAAAGCTCCAGCGTGAGGGCGGCTTCTTCTGCCACCGGTAAGTCGGCAGTGCCAGCGGAGATCACGCTGACCTGCCCAGGATGGCTGACCACCTGCCGGGACGGGATCCAACACAAGCGGGCCACCTGGGAATACTGCACCTGGGGTAAGCGGCTGCGGATCTCGGCATACACCTGGGCTTCGATGCGGGTGGCCAAGGCCAGGGATCCCCGCTGGTGGAGTTGCTCCAGGATCTGGGCAATCTGATCTGGGGTCTTGCCCGGCCCCCACACGGCTTCGGGAAAGCCCGTGCGCAAGGGACGGTGGTGATCTACATGGGCGAAATCTCCCACCGGCTCGAAGGGCAGAAAGCGATAGGCCTGCAGAGCTTGCTCTGGGGTGAGCTTCCCTTGGGCCACCGCCCGAAACAGATCCTGCAGCGCTGTCGTAGAGGGGGGGGTCATGGAGGATGAGTTAATCTGCAACACTCGGCTTGGATCTTGCCTGGATTTATTGGGCCAAAGACCCGCGCGGGAAAAACAACACCGGATGCCAACTTTGCCGCAAAATCTCGCCGGTGAGGCTGCGAACCGACCACTCCCAAAAGCTGCCCACATGGGGGGAGGCAGTGGCAATGGCCGTCATGTCTTCATCGGCAGCAGTAGCCAGGATCTCTTTGAGAGGGGATCCCACCCGCACCAGGGTGCGCAGCTGTACGGGCTTCACCTGCTCGCTCAGGGGTTCAAGCACCTGGGCCAGGTCAGCCTCGGCTTTGCGCTTGAGCACCTCCACCGGAGTTCCTTGGTTGCGGCGGGCGCTGGGATCCACCACGTAGAGCAGGGTAAGCGTCTGGCACTGGGAAGTACCGGGCAGCAGGTGGCCGAGATGGTTCAGCAACTGCTGACGCGGCTGCTCAAAGTCAAAGGGCACCAAGAGGCAGCGAAACAGGTGGCGGCTGCGCAAGCGCAATTCTTCCAGGGTAAAGGTAGCCAGCAGCTGTGGGCGCATCACCAGTAGGGGGATTTTCAGCTTCGGCAACAGCGTCATGGTGGTGCTGCCGAACAATTTTTCGGCGAGCAGGTTGTGGGTACCCATGCCTGTAATCAGCAGATCGGAGCCATAGGTTTGGATGCCTTTTAGGATTAGATCGGCTGGCCTGCCCGCCTGCACCAGAGCCTCGACTTCCAACCCTGCTGGGATCGGGTTCAGCAGCTTCTGCAACTGGGTCTGCTCTGCCTGGACTTCGGGGGTAATGTCGTCGGGAATGCCGATGTCGTCCTCTTGCCAATCTACGCTGCGGACGAAGGTGACGCGCTCGATGCCATTGCTGTGCAGATCTTCTAGACACTTGCCAAAACGCTGCAGGCCATCTCGGCGGTCGGTGGCAATTAACACGTTTTTAAACATATCGTTTTGAGCATTAGGAGAGAGGGTAGCCGGCTCAAGAGCAACGCTTTGGCCCGCAGCGATCCTAAGCTAACACCTTGCGGGGTTGTTCCCAAGGCAGCAGCTCCGGATCCCTCTTCGGCATCGGTTGCTCACCGGTTGGGATCCGCCAGGTTGCGAAACTGGGTGTACTGACTTTCAAACAGCAGGCGCACGGTACCGGTGGGGCCGTTGCGATGTTTGGCGATAATGACTTCGGCAATGCCGCGATCGCTGGTGTTGGGATCGTAATACTCGGGGCGGTAGATCATCATCACCAGATCGGCATCCTGCTCGATGCTGTTGTGTACCAGCAGCCCGTTGGCCACAAAGTTGTGGTGGCGGGGCATCTCGATGTCGTAAACCGGCTGAGGCTCCCCCGGCTCGCTGATGAGCACCACCGGATCCCAGATCAGCCCCTCCTGCACCACCACTGCCACCTCTTCCTCCAATTGCAGCTCGTCCAAGGTTTTCCAGCCCTGTTGGGTGAAAAAGGGGTGATTGCCGGTGGCGCGAATGGAAAAGTTGAGGCGGGTTTTCAGAAGACAAGTGGGCTGGTGACCACTGCAAAACACTTTCACAGGCTGTTGGGGCACCAAGCGCCCGCGCCCGTTCAAGCTGAGCAGGCGGGGCAGTTCCGCCGCAGCCGGCAGGGCCGCCAGTTGATCCAGCCGCCAGATCTTGCCGCGATCCGCATCCATCACCTGCGTATCCCCGGCCAGACAGCCCGATTCCCGCAGATCCGCCAGCTGTGGACGTTTGTCGGAGCGAGACTCAACAGCTCGACTGAGCTGAGAAAGCACCAGCACCGGCACCATCAGCTCTTTGGCCATGGCCTTGAGGCCACGGGTAATGCGCGACAGCTCCTGCACCCGGTTGTCAGCAGCGGATCCCTGCATCAGTTGTAGGTAGTCGATCAACACCATCCCCAACGTTCCCCCCTGTTCCGCCTGCAAACGCCGCGCTTTGGAGCGAATTTCTGTAACGGTACAGTCGGGGGTATCGTCGATGAACAGGGGCAATTGCGATAAAAAACCAATGGCTTGTCCCAGGCGCTGCCACTCGTGTTCGCTGATGCGCCCAGAACGCAGACGGCTGCTGTCGATGCGGGCTTCGCTGGCCAAAAGCCGCTGCACCAGTTGCTCCCTCGACATTTCCAGGCTAAAGATAGCGACCGGCTGCTTGGCATAGGCAGCCACATTCTGGGCAATGTTGAGGGCAAGACTGGTCTTCCCCATCGAGGGACGACCGGCCAGAATCAGCAAATCGGATCGCTGCAAGCCCTGGGTCAAGTTATCCAGGTCGATGAATTTGGTCGGGATCCCAGGGAGCTGAGCCCCACTCTGGAACTTCTCTTCCAAATCCGAGAAGATATTGACCAAAACCTCGGAGGCCGGGATAAGACTGCGCTGCACCCGCTCTTGGGTGAGGCCAAACACCTGCTGCTCGGCTTGATCCATCACCTGAGACAGGGGCTGACTGGTATCGTAGGCCAAACGAGCCAAGGTATTGCTCACCTGGATCAACTGGCGGCGCATGTATTTATCCATCACCAGGCGGGCATACTGGTCGATGTTGACGCTGCTGACGGTTTGCTCCAGCAGACGACGGATCGCCCCTGTTCCCCCCACCCGCTCCAGAAGATGATGATCCGCCAACCAAGCAGACACAGTCATCAGGTCGGTGGGCTGCCCTTGGCTGTGCAGTTGGAGAGCAGCCCGGTAAATCTCTTGGTGGGCAGAGATATAGAACATCTCTGGACGCAGAAACTCCGCGACCCGCACCAACGCATCCGGATCGAGGAGAATGCCCCCCAGGATTTCCTCCTCGGCTTCAATGTTTTGAGGAGGAAGCCGATCCCCACCCGTTAAGTCGTAATCGCTGATCACCACAAGCCAGGATAGGAAAATCAACCCAGCCCTAGGGCAACCGGCCTCTCAGCCAGTCAGCTCCAATCGTCAGGCGGGTCAAGCTCTAGGCTGAGCATACCCGCTTGTTGCCTAAGGCAAAAACCCTACTCACCCCGGGATCCCTCACAGGAATTCAGGGAGCCTCAAAGGTAGCTTCTCATTCGGGAGTAACCTGAATGCGCAGCGTAGCGGTAACTTCGGGGTGTAACTTTACCTGCACGGGATAAACCCCGGTTTTTTTGATTTCCTCGTTGAGGAGAATGTTGCGGCGGTCGATATCTAGACCGCTGGTAGCCAGCACCACCTCGGCAATATCGCTGGTGGTCACCTGCCCAAATAGGAGGTCGTGTTCTCCCACTTTCTTACGGATGACGAAGCGACCAATGGTCTCCAGAGCGGTCTTGTAGTTTTCCGCCCGTTGTTTTTCTGCCAGTTTACGAGCCGCTTCCTGCTCCAGACGCATCTGCTGCTCTTTCAATATGCCAGGGGTAACCCGCACCGCCATCTGCCGCGGGAAGAGGTAGTTGCGAGCATAGCCGGGCTTGACGTTGACAATCTCTCCGGGCTTGCCCAGCCCTGGGATCGCCTGGCGCAGCACAACCTGCATGTTACGTTTCGACATTGGGAAGACACTTCTTTTCTCGACAGCCCTCCATTCTAGAGGCTCAGCAGGTTCATCGTCAGCCCAGAGTGCCATAGCCACCAGCCCGTCGGCATAGGGGATCCCTTCTCAGAGCTTATTCCCGATTGGCAGGTCTCTAGAGTCCTCTTCCAGCTCTGAACCTTGGCGGGAAGATGAAGAAGCCACCTTTCCAAACTCAAAAGGCGGAAGTTCTCTGTTTTGGGAGATACCCAATCCAGGATAGGGAGTGGCTGACACCAAAGGGGATCCCTTGAGGGGTTTGCAACATTTGGCGGATATCCCCAGAGATAACCTGGGCTTAACCTCGTTTTAACTAAAAACAACTGGCCTTTACGTTATAGTAGCTGCGCGGACTGGCGAAGTCTTCAATGGAGCGTTCCCGAGGGAACCCTGCGTGCTCAAAGGGATCCCTGGGATGTTGCGATCGGTTGAAGGCTTGTTGAGGATCGCAGGCCTAGCTTGAGGGTTGCCTCCAAGCTTACAGGCGGTAGTGGCATACCCAGCCCGACGAGTTTTGATTGGGTTGGGTAAGGTTCTCGAGTGAAGTAGCCTTTTTTAGATCTGGGCTAGGATTTTATCTTCATCTGGGAGAGGAGATCTGTATGGTGACGTTGCACCCCTTGGGGCGTCGTTCTTTCCTGAAGTTTTTGTCTGCCACTGTTGCCGGCTTTGCGGCCAGTCAGACGAATTGGCAGCGGGTGTTTGCTCAGAAGACCATCACCATCAATGGCGCTGGGGCGACCTTCCCGGCCCCCATCTATCAAACTTGGGCCCAAGAGTTTGGCAAGAAAAACCCTAACATCCAGGTCAACTATCAGTCTGTAGGAAGCGGTGCGGGTCGTCGGCAGTTTGTAGCCCGCACGGTCGATTTCGGTGCCAGTGACAGCGTGCCCCGTCCTGAAGAGATCAACCAAATTGAGAATGAGGCTAACCCTCCCAAAGGGATGGTTTCTGTACCCATGGTGGGCGGAGCGTTAGTTGCAGCGTACAACATTCCTGGGGTGGGCCCCGAAATCCGCCTTTCCCGCCTGGCACTGGCGAATATCTTCCTGGGCAAGATCAAGAACTGGAACGATCCCCTGCTGGCTGGCCTTAACCCACAGGTGACTTTCCCGAATTTGCCGATTACCGTCGTGCATCGCTCTGATGGAAGTGGTACCACCGATATCTTCACCACTCACCTCAACGCTATTAGCCCAGAGTGGAAGCAAAAGGTGGGTCGCGGCTCTTCGGTAAACTGGCCAACCGGCGTAGGGGCGCGTGGGAACGAAGGGGTTTCCGAGCAGATCAAGCAAATTCCTGGCTCGATTGGCTACGTGGAATTCGGCTTTGCCAAGCTCAACAACCTGAACATTGCCCGTCTGGAAAACCGGGCAGGCAAGTTTGTAACTCCCAACGTCGAGACGGAGAAAGCGGCGCTGGCCAGAATTCAGCTCGACGAGCGTTTGCTGGGGGTCGATCCGGATCCTATTGGGGAAGACTCTTACCCTATTGTGGGCTACACCTGGATCCTTGCCTACAAGGTTTACCCCAAAGCCGAGACTTCCAAGGCCGTTAAAGAGTTTCTCCGCTACGGCCTTACTGAGGGGCAGGCTTTCGCTGAGCAGTTGGGATATGTGCCTCTGCCGGAAGAAACGCGGCAAAAAGCTCTGGCTGCGCTGGAAGGCATTACCCCGTAAAAACTCTTACCAACCACTTCTGGCTTCAGGCGGATGAATACCTTTTTTTCTGACAGCAGTTCTATGTTTCGGCCTCGGCCGGTTTTCCAGCGCCGGCGCGACCAGGTTTTTATCTGGGCTACGCGGATTGCCGTGTTTTTCTCGGCCTTCCTGCTGCTCTGGATTGCTCTGGAGATCGGCATTCAGTCTTTACCTGCTATAGACAGGTTTGGACTAAGCTTTTTCTGGAACACCACCTGGGATCCGGTCGAGGATATCTATGGGGCCTGGCCACAGATCTACGGCACGCTAGTGACTTCTCTCATCGCTCTGATTGTGGGGGTTCCTTTTAGCTTTGGCATCTCTATTTTTCTGAGCGAGGATTTTCTTCCGAAGTCCTTGCGTCTGGCTCTGATCATTGTGGTTGAGCTGTTGGCGGCTATTCCCAGTGTGGTGTTCGGCATTTGGGGATTGTTTGTCTTCATCCCCTTCTTCCGCCCCGTTCAGATGTTCCTGTACGAGAACTTCAATTGGCTTCCCATTTTCAGCACACCACCGATTGGGCCGGGGATGCTGACGGCAGGGGTTGTCTTGGGGATCATGATCATCCCCATCATCACGGCCATCGCCAGAGAGGTTTTGGTGGCTGTTCCTCCTGAGCTGCGCGCGGCTGCCTATGCGATGGGGGCTACGCGATGGGAAGCCATTTTTGGAGTGGTACTACCGGCTGCGATTGGGGGTATGTTGGGGGCTGTGGTGCTGGGTTTGGGACGCGCCCTGGGCGAGACCATGGCGGTGGCAATGCTGATTGGCAATGCGCGGGGGATTAGAGTCTCGCTTTTGGCCCCTGCCAGCAACATCCCTGCATTGCTGGCCAGCGAGTTTGCAGAAGCAGCCGACGAGCAGATCTCGGCTCTGATGTATGCGGCTTTGATCTTGCTGGTCATTACGCTGGTGGTCAACATCATCGCTGAGCTATTGGTTCGTCAGGTCAAGTTTGCTTTGACGGCTTCTCGGGAGTAGAGGAACATGGCGACACAAGTGGCAGCACAGGCCAATTTGTTCAAACGCAAAGTCAGATCCAAGCGCGTCGTGCTGGACTGGGTGATGACAGGCCTGATCTTTGCTTCCAGCATTTTTGCGATTGTTGTGCTCGCTTCCATCCTTTACTATGTTTTCGTCAATGGCATTGAGCGCTTCAATTGGCAGACCTTAACCCAGCTTCCTCCTCCTCCTGGCGATCAGGTAGGCGGCTTTGGCAACGCTGTGCTGGGAACGATCATTGTGGTATCGATTGCCATTACAATCACTTTCCCTATTGGTCTATTTGCTGCGATCTATCTCTCGGAGTTCGGCCAGAACAGTTCTACAGCATCATCTCTGCGTTTCATTATCAAAGTGCTGACGGGGGTTCCTTCCATCATCGCTGGCGTGTTCGCCTATGGGGTGCTGGTGCTTTCCACCAAGACCTTTTCTGCCCTTTCTGGCGGAGTAGCTCTATCGGTATTGACTTTGCCGATCATCATCCTCTCCTGCGAGGAGGCTCTGCGCTTGGTGCCGGCGGACACTCGGGCTGCCGCCTACGCCTTGGGAGCTTCGCGGGTGCAGACTGTGTTTCGGGTCGTTTTGCCAGCTGCTTTGCCGGTCGTTCTGACGGGAGTGACCTTGGCCATTGCCCGAGCAGCTGGGGAGACTGCACCTCTAATTTTTACTGCTCTGTTCAGCTTTCTATGGCCTGATGGTCTGCTGAAGCCAGTAGCCTCGTTAGCGGTGCTGATCTACAACTTTGCCATTGTTCCCTTCGAGAACCAGCAGAAAATTGCTTGGGGAGGAGCCTTGGCTTTGGTGATTCTGGTTTTGATCACCACGATCAGTTTCCGGCTGCTGCTGAGTCGTCGTCAGGAAACCATTACTATCTGATCTGGTTCTTCTGAGATTTTTGCCTCACTATTCTTCGATTTTGAGTTTGGGTTCTGAAGCAACGTCTACCTCTGGTATTCCTATGCGCCCTCCATTTCCCGGCACTCCTGATTCCTCTGAGAAGTCTGCCAAATTAACTGTTGAGCTGGAAACGCAAGCAGTCAGTGTTTACTACGGCTCTCATTTGGCGGTGAAGCAGGTTTCTCTGAAGATTCCCAAGAATCACATCACTGCTTTTATTGGCCCTTCCGGCTGCGGCAAGAGTACTTTGCTGCGCTGCTTTAACCGCATGAACGATCTGATCCCGGGGGCGAGAGTAGAGGGATCCGTCATTTTTCACGGGAAAAACATCTACGATCCCGATGTAGATCCTGCTGAAGTGCGGCGGCGAGTTGGCCTGGTGTTCCAAAAGCCCAACCCCTTCCCGAAGTCCATCTACGACAACATTGCCTTTGGGCCACGGATCAACGGCTACCAAGGAGACTTGGATGAGCTGGTAGAGCGCACATTGCGTCAGGCCGTCCTCTGGGATGAGGTGAAAGACAAGCTGAAGATGAGTGGGCTCTCCCTTTCGGGGGGACAGCAGCAGCGTCTTTGCATTGCCCGCACCTTGGCCATCCAGCCGGAGGTTATCCTGATGGATGAGCCTTGTGCCTCGTTGGATCCAATCTCCACGTTGCGCATTGAGGAGTTGCTCAAGGAACTGGGCCGTCGCTACACGATCATTATCGTTACCCACAACATGCAGCAGGCAGCGCGGGTCTCCGACTTTACCGCCTTCTTCAACACTGAAGTCGACGAAGAGGGGTTTCGCTACGGACGGCTGGTGGAGTTTAACCGCACTGAGAAAATCTTTAACTCTCCCGCCCATCGGGAAACGGAAGAGTACGTGAGCGGACGGTTCGGCTAATCTGCTGTTGGCGATCCCTCAATTCTGGTCAGTTGGGATCCCGCTCGCCTATTCTAATGGGCGGGAAGATCTATGCAAGGTG
This sequence comes from Synechococcus sp. R5-15, assembly GCF_047462035.1. Classification (NCBI taxonomy): domain Bacteria; kingdom Bacillati; phylum Cyanobacteriota; class Cyanophyceae; order Synechococcales; family Synechococcaceae; genus Synechococcus; species Synechococcus sp. R5-15. The sequence continues at coordinate 14,865 of NZ_JANSIK010000133.1, forward strand.
AGGCACCGGCGAGATGGCCAAGCGGGTGCGTCTGGATAGCTGGTTGGTGGAGCGCGGATATTTTTCCTCACGCCAGCAAGCGCAACGCTCCATTTTGGCAGGAGAAGTCTTTCTAAATGGGGTGCGGGCGGAAAAGCCTGGAACCTGGGTGAGCGGGGATCCAGCGGTGCAAGTCCAGTCTGGGCCTGCTTTTGTCTCACGGGGGGGAGAAAAGCTACAGGGGGCGCTGCAAACTTTTCCTGTTCAGGTGCAGGGTCGTATTTGTTTGGATGCGGGCATTTCCACAGGAGGTTTTACAGACTGCTTGTTGAAACGGGGAGCCCAGCGGGTCTACGGAGTGGATGTGGGCTATGGGCAACTGGCCTGGTCTTTGCGAACGGATGCGCGGGTGATCCTAAAGGAGCGGGCCAACTTGCGCCATCTGCAGCCGGAGGATCTGTACGGAAGCGAGGCACCTCCCCAGAGCTGGCCGGATTTGGCGGTGGTAGACCTGTCTTTTATTTCCCTGACTAAGGTGCTAGCTCCGCTGTGGAACCTGTTGCGTTTCCCACGGGAGGCGCTGTTGCTGGTGAAGCCCCAGTTTGAGGCCGGCCGAGACCAGGTGGGTAAAAAGGGGGTGGTACGGGATCCGGTTGTCCATGCCCGCGTGCTGGAGACGGTGATGCGCTCGGCCGTGGCCCAGGGCTGGCAGGTGCAAGGCTACACGTGGTCGCCCATCACTGGCCCTGCCGGCAATATCGAGTATTGGCTCTGGCTGGCTGAAGGAGAAGGGATCCCTCTCCCCAGCGGCAGTGCGCTACAACAGATGAGCGAGCAGGCGAGAGCGACTTTACATGCATAGATCGTCGATTTTGTCAATAAGCTAATGTGCTGGATTGAGGGAGATGAGCCAAAAAATTGAAGAATCATTTCAGGAAGGGATTCGGCGCTATGAATCCGGGGAAGCGGCCAAGACGTTAATTCCCTCTTTTGAGTCGATCTGTAAGGGATCCCCAAAGGCGGCGGCGGCTTGGACGTGCTTGTCCTGGCTCTACCTTCTGGAGGGGCAGGCGGAAAAAGCTCTGAAGGCCGCCCAGACTGCTGTGAAGTTGGATCCGGTGGATGCCCAGCCCCGTGTGAATCTGACCCTAGCCATGCTGGAGCTGAAAAAAACCGGGGTACGCCAGCAGGTGGAGACCATCAAGCAAATCTTGGCACGGGATCCCGAGCAGATTGAGGGCGTCAAATCCAACCTGAAGGAGGGAGGGAACCGCCGTCCTGCTTGGCCCCACTTGAGCAAGATTTACAACTGGCTCTTTGAAGAAGATTAAGTGACCCTATTCCTTGTTTTGCAACAAGACTTTAGGAAAATCTAGAGCTTTTTATTTTAATCTACAACTCTTAGCGATGTTCTCATGGAGTTGGTGCTAAACTTCTTGTACCCAATAGCAATATGGGATCCATTTATCGATAGGGGTTAGCTCTCGTCGCTTCTCTTCCCCGGCCTCAGTTGATTGATGAGATTGAACTCCGGGCTGGCGCGGGATGCTTAGCTCGGCGGTGGCTGCACTTCATTATATTGCAGTGGTGTTGCACTGCCGCCGCTTCCATAGCCACTGAATCGAGTCCCGTTTTCCAACCTCACTTTTTTGACCCCTTTGACTGCAGATGGGAGGAACTTTAAGATGAACCGTCAGACCGTTTGGGTTAAGAGCGATACCCGAAACCACCAAGGCTATTTCATTCCCCAGTGTGAGTATACTTTGGTCGAGGCCGACCAAAACGGCTGGGCGCTGATCTGTGCGGACAATGCCCGCTGCTATTATGTGGATCCCGAACAACTCTGGTTTGAGGCGGGATGAGAACTGTTGCTGCCTATTCAGGGCTGCTTGACTTCGAGGGAGTTCTGTAGAAACGCGGGCTCCCCATCATACATTCTCCCCATGCCGTTGGGCAGGGTTTTTTTCATGGGATGAGGATTGGCCCGTCATGCCTGTACACAGAACGGGCTTTAGGCTGGTACCTTGGGGCTTCTTCGACCGCAACCCGGCAATCAATCTAGCGGAGCCGGCGTAAACTACCCGGCTCCGACCGCTAAGCGGTACGGAGCGGGCTTTCAGTAGCCCTGAGCCTGTTCTGCT
>NZ_JANSIK010000134.1:0-3439 GCF_047462035.1 Synechococcus sp. R5-15
GTGGTGAACGTGGGGGGAGGCAGTTCTGGCTCAGCCGGGGTCATCCGTTTCGAGGTCACCGTTCCTAGGTAGGAGAGCCGTGTAGCCATGCCCTTGGAGAAGTTGGTCCCGCTATTGCGGTCGCAAAAGCGTCGTGTAGCGATGACGGCTTTCCCCCAGGTGGAGTGAGCCAGTCGTGGAGATATCTATCGAGGTTTGACAGCGCTTGCCGCCTGTGACGGTGGGATGTCAGGCTGAGACAGGAGTGGTTTTGCAGTCGGTAGGAACCATGACGCAGCGTGCCCAAGGATTTTGGCAATGGGGATCCCTTTGCCGGATTGGCCTCTACGTAGCTGCTCTGCTCTGCGGGGTGGCGCTCTGGGGGATCCCGGCCTTGGCTCTGCCCCAAGGGGATGCCATCACGGATCCCCGTACCCTGTTGCGGCGGGCGTTGCCTATTCAGGAAACGAAGCTGCTGGAAATTGATGAGGCCATCTCCAAAATCGACACCGACCTGAAGTACAACCGCTGGTCAGCGGTGCGGGGAGATGTGCGCCAGGTAGAGCACCTCTTGGATCGCTATGGAGATTCCCTGCTGGCCGGCTTGCCTCCGGATCGGGTGACCCCAGCCTCTGAACAGATGGCTGCGCTGCGGGAGCAGTTGCGGGTGATCGGCCAAGCCAGCGAGCGCAAATCCAAGGGTAAAGAAGAGGCCCGCGCTGCCTACGACCGTCTAGTGGACGAGTTGGGATCCCTCGAAAACAACTGGGTGGGGGCTTTCCCCTACACAGTGCCTGCTGAGTATGCCGACAAACCTCAGCTCTTGGGGCGGGCAGAGGTGGAGCTAAACACCACTGCCGGGCGCATGGTGATCACCTTAGATGGCTACAGCGCCCCCATCACTGCCGGCAACTTTGCCGACCTGGTGCAGCGGGGCTTCTACGATGGCCTGACCTTTGACCGGGTGGAGACCTTCTTCCTGGCGCAGGCCGGGGATCCCCCTGGCCCTGCCGATGGCTATGTGGATCCCGCCACCGGAAAAATTCGCACCATTCCTATGGAGATTCGCGCCAAAGGCGAGGTGATGCCCCGCTACGGCCAGACTTTTGATCAGATGGGCCTGTGGGATGTGGAACCGGCTCTGCCCTTTTCCGCCGAAGGGACGGTGGCCATGGCCCGCTATCCCGACGATCCCAACAGCGCCTCTTCTCAGTTCTTCATCTTTATGGCTGAGCCGGATCTCACCCCGGCGGGGTTAAACCTCATGGATGGCCGCTATGCCGTGTTCGGGTACGTTACAGAGGGAACGGAGGTGCTGCGCCACATCAAAGTGGGGGATCGGATTTTGAGTGCCAGATTGATTTCCGGCCAAGACAACCTCAAACCCGGAGCCTAGAGGGGATCCCTTCCTTCCTGCCTAACTGTGTCGATAAGCCGCCGTACCGTCGCCGCCCCTGCAGAGGGCTGGAAGCGAAAGGGAAATTTGCCCCTGGCCAACAGGCGCAGACCCAAAGGCACCAAGCTGAGCAGCCCTTTGGGATCCCGGCCCACCACCTGCAGGGCAAAGCGGCGCTCATCTATCCAACCACCGGAGCGCACCAGTTGCACCAGAGTCTTGCGGTGGCGGATGGCTATGGGCAAGGACTCCGTCCGAATAGCGCGAACAGCGTGCGATGGGGAACGGTCGGTGGGCAGAGCAGCGGTCTTGTCTGCATGGCGGGAGAGGATCCCCTGTTTGAGTTCGGTGATTTGATCCAGAGGTGCCACGCCCATCGGGCAGACGCTGTTGCAGTTCCAGCAGCGGGTACAGCCCCAGACACCAGCCAAGCTATCCAGAGCCTGCAGGCGTTGTTCCCGTTGGCTGTCGCGGCTGTCTTGGACGAGGCGGTTGGCTCTGGCCAGAGCATGGGGGCCGACAAACTCTGGGTTCACCTCTTTGGCATTGCAATCGGAATAGCAGGCTCCGCAGAGAATACAGCCACCGGCAGCGTTGAGATGCTCCCGTTCGGCAGGCAGCTGTAAAAACTCTCGCTCCGGGATGCGTCGCCCCGCCGTGCTGACAAAGGGATCCACCCGGCTGAGATCGTTCCAGAAGGGCTGCATATCCACCACCAGATCCCGCAGAACGGGCAGGTTTCCCAGAGGGCCGATGCGAATAGGCTGCGGCTGGGGGCTGCGGGGATCCAGCTCTTCGCCCACATGTCGGCCACAAGCCAAGGCTGCCCTACCGTTGATGCGCATGGCGCAACTGCCACAGATGGTGTTGCGGCAGTTTTTGCGGAAGGCCAAGCTGCCATCCTGCTCCCACTTGATCTGGTTGAGGCAATCGAGAATGGTGGCGCCAGGGGATGTCTCCAGCCAGAAGGACTGCCAGCGGGGCGGCTCCGGCGGCAACTGTCGGAAAATCTGAAATTCTACTCGCAAAGTGCTCTGCACCGCTGAAGGGAAAGGGGATCCCATCCTAGCTCTCTCCCTATTGCTCCGCAACGCTAACGGGACAGCAGAAGTGGCTACAACGCGCGGCTGAGGGCGCTCCCCGGCCCCTGAAACAACAGCCAAGAAATAAGAAAGTTGGTAACAAACACGCCCAGCAACGCCGTGACCACCGCATCGGTGGTGGAGCGGCCCACCCCCTTGGCTCCCCCGCTGGTGGAAAGGCCCCAGTTGGAGCCAACAATGGCGATCAAAGACCCAAACACCATCGCCTTCAAACAACAGACGAGCAAATCCCAAGAGGTCAGAAGGGTTTGCGCCGAGTTGAGAAACACTGCAGGAGAGATGTTGTAGGCCGAAGCGCAGATGATCATCCCCCCCACCAGCCCCGTCAGCAGGGAGAGGATGGTGAGCACCGGCAGCATCAGCCCCGCAGCCAGCACCCGCGGGATCACCAGATAATCCACCGGATCGGTGCGCAACAACAGCAAAGCGTCGATCTGCTCCGTGACCTTCATGGTGCCCAGCTCGGCGGCAAAGGCGGATCCCACCCGTCCGGCCAAGATCACCGCCGTCACCACCGGTGTCAGCTCGCGGGCAAGGGCAATCGCCAAAACTCCCCCAATTAGGGAGGAAGCGCCAAAGTTGATGAACTCCCGCGCCAACTGGATGGTGAAAACACCGCTGATCACCACCGCCGTAATCAAAACAATCAGCAGCGACTCCAGCCCTACCGCCGCCAACTGATCCAGGGTGTTGCGGCGATGGATACGGCCCCGCATCAGATGCAAAATCACCTGGCCGGCCAGGAGAAAACTGCTGCCCACCCGCTGCAACCAGCTCATGGTTTCCGTCTCAAGAAGCCGTTATCGCTAGGCGACGCTTTGGCGACCCCGTTAGGGGGGCGGAGTCCTTCGGGGTTGCCGGCTCCGCCGGCAACTGAAAGCTGGGCACAAACGAGGCCCGTGTCAGGGGTTGATCCAGGATCAGCCCCTCTCCCCCCAGCACTTCTAGGGCACGGCCTTCC
>NZ_JANSIK010000135.1:0-23372 GCF_047462035.1 Synechococcus sp. R5-15
ACAGAATGCTATCGCTGCATAGTTGAACAGTGATGTTCAGCAGTGTTCAGCGTAAATGTATCAGACCGAATATCCAAGCGGCATTGGGCTTGTGCAGGAACTCCCTTCCCCGGAACTGTCTTCTTCTTGGCGGCCCAGTTCTCTGGCAGCAGGTCCTGCCCTAGAAAAAGCTCGCCTGCGCCAGCACTTTCGCCAGCTACGGCAGAGGTTGGACAGATCCCTTATCAGCCAGAAGATCGTGGCTCATTTGGCTTCTTGCCCCCAGCTCTTGGCTGCCAAAACCATCCTGGCTTACGTAGCTTTTGGCTCCGAGGTAGATCTGGGATCCCTGTTTGTCCTTTTCCCGGAGAAGCAGTGGGGGATCCCCCGTTGTCTGCCGCGGCGGCAAATGCAGTGGCACCGCTACCAGCCGGCTGAGCTTGTCCCCAACTGCTGGGGCTTGCTGGAGCCTTCTCCCGGCAGCACAGTTATCGACCCTGGCAAGGCGGATTTGATCCTGGTGCCCGCCCTGGCCTGCGATCGTTGGGGAAGGCGTTTGGGCTATGGCGGCGGCTATTACGACCGCTTTTTGGCCGCTTTGCCGGATCCCAGTGTGCCCAAGTGGGGCATCCTCCCCCAAGCCTGCTTGCTGGAGCAGCCCCTGCCTCAGGATCCTTGGGATCAGCGCCTGGATGGGATCCAAACCGAGGAGAGGTTCTACGAGACGGGGATCCCCTAGACTAAAGAGGGTGGGCCTTGGAGGAAAAACGATGAGCCAAGTTTGGAAGCCGGCGCAGTGGCTAACCCAAAAGCTGCGTCTTGTCTGCATGAGCTTTGGCTGTGTGGCATTGGCGGTGCTCTTGATGGGCTTTGGGGCGATCCCCCTGCAACTGAAGGATCTCCACGTCACCCCCTGTCCCGATACCCCCGAATACACCAACCTGGTGACCAGCAACGGCAACCCCATACCGGCCAGGTGCCTGTTCGTCGAAGGCACAGTGGTCAACCGCTCCAAAAATACCCTGCTGAACGCGGATGTCTTCGGTCGGCTTTACGATGCCAACGGCAACGAGGTTCTGCCGGAGCGTACCCGCCTGGGGGCCATTGCAGAAGTTCCTCCCGGCGAGAGCCCTTTTTCAATTCGCATCTCGGTGCCCATAACCAGCCCCCTGCCCCTCACCCTGGAGCAATTCAAGGCCAGCGGCTTCAGCGGTACCGTGCGCCGATGAGGTCCAAAGCTGGCGGCTGAACTCCACCTGGGTGGGGCGCTCAGGCAAATGGAGCTGGGCAACCACAGGCGGGGTTTGGGCGATCAGCCGGCCCCGGCGGAAGACATACAGGCAAGCTGGTTTCAGGCGAATGGCTTCGACGGCATCGGCGGCCTGGAGCACCACCAGATCGGCGTAGCAGCCGGGTTCCAGGCCGTAGCCTTCCAACCCCAGAATGCGGGCCGGGTTTTCTGTTACCGCCAAAAAACACTGGCGCATCTGCTCATAGCCAGTCAGTTGGGCGGCGTGGATGGCCATGTGGGCCACCTCCAGCATGTTGCCGCTGCCCAAAGGGTACCAGGGATCCATCACGCAATCCTGGCCAAAGGCTACCGTCAAGCCTGCGTCCATCAGCTCGGGCACCCGGGTCAGCCCCCGCCGCTTGGGGTAGGTGTCGTGGCGCCCCTGCAGCACTAGGTTTACCAGCGGGTTGGCAACCACCCCCAGCTCCGCCTCGGCCATCAGGGGGATCAGTTTGCTGACGTAGTAGTTGTCCATCGAGTGCATCGAGGTTAGGTGGGATCCGGCTACCCGCCCCTGCAAGCCCAGCCGCAGCGTTTCGTAGGCCAAGGTTTCCACATGGCGCGAAAGCGGATCGTCGGTCTCGTCGCAGTGCAGATCCACCCGCAGGCCGCGCGCCGCAGCAATCTCGCACAGGGCCCGCACCGAAGCTGCTCCCTCGGCCATCGTCCGCTCGAAGTGGGGGATCCCGCCCACCACCTCCACCCCCAAATCCAGAGCCTTCTCCAGAAGCTGCACCGCCCCTGGCGAGCGATAGTAGCCATCCTGAGGAAAGGCCACCAGTTGCAAATCCAAGTAGGGAGCCACTTTTTGCTTGACTTCCAGCAGCGCCCGCACCGCCAACAGGTTGGGATCGCACACATCCACATGGGTGCGGATGGCCAGGATCCCACGCGCCACTGCCCAGTCGCAATAGGTCAAGGCCCTCTCCATCACCGCCTCGGGGGTCAACAGCGGCTTCAACTCCCCCCAGAGGGCGATCCCTTCTAGCAAGGTGCCCGACTGGTTGACGCGCGGGATCCCATAGGTGAGGGTGGCATCCATGTGAAAGTGGGCATCCACGAAGGGGGGCGACACCAAGCGGTTGCTGACATCAATTTCTTGGGGGGCAGTGGCTTGCAAGTTGCTTTCCAGAGCCACAATGCGATCCCCCTGGATACCGATATCGATTCCCTTGCGGCCATCCGGCAAATTGGCCCGGCGCAAAATGAGATCCATATGTTGTGGCTATTTGTTTGAACTTAGGATGGAAAGAAGCAACTACAGTTGACTGAATGATAGGCCAAATCAGATAAAGATGTCTTAAATTACCTCAAAGCCCGAATTTAGGAAACCAGTTGATTGGGTTATTGCTCACTTTATAAAAGAGGGCTGTAGTCCCCAACAGCATCCGGTTGTGCAAGATATCAACCAAGTAGTCAGAGGGATAATCTATCGAGAGCTGATTTGAGAGGACTTGGCCCTTACATCCATTCCAACCGTCAGCGAAACTTCGTTGTCCATTACAAACAAGCTCCTTCTCAAAAAATTGTATTTCAGGACACATATTTTCAGGGATCCCCCCTTTACGATAAACCGGTCAGTAACCCGATCTCGAACTAACCTCAACAGAAGCGACTATGGCACGTTTAGAACTCTCCCGGCGGGACTTCTGCCTGCGTTCTGGGGCTTTTGTGGCTGGCCTGATGGGGAGCCGCTGGTTGGTTCGCGATGCCGCGGTGGCTCAAGGAACCAAGCTGAAGGTGGCCGGGGTTTATACGGTTCCCATTGAGCAGCAGTGGGTGAGCCGGATCCATAAAGCCTTGATGACCGCCCAGGAGCGGGGGGATATTGACTACACCTGGTCAGAGTCAGTTTCCAACACCGACTACCCACGGGTGCTGCGTCAGTATGCCGAGAGCGGCGTCCAACTGCTGGTGGGTGAGGTCTTCGGGGTGGAGCGGGAAGCGCGGGAAGTAGCCAAAGACTATCCTAAGGTCAGCTTTTTGATGGGATCCAGCCTCAAGCCGGATCCTGCCCTGAGCAATTTTGCCGTGTTTGACAACTACATCCACGAGCCTTCCTATCTGACGGGAATGGTGGCCGGGGGGCTGACGCGCTCCAAAATTATCGGCATGGTGGGGGGCTATCCCATTCCAGAGGTGAACCGCCTCATGAATGCTTTTATGGCAGGGGCGAGGGAACTGCAGCCGGAGGTGAAGTTTTTGGTCACCTTTATCGGCAGTTGGTTTGATCCCCCCAAAGCCAAAGAGGCGGCTTTTGCCCAAATTGATGCCGGCGCAGATATCCTCTATGCAGAGCGGTTTGGGGTATCTGATGCCGCCAAAGAGAGGGGCGTTTTGGCCATCGGCAATGTGATCGATACCCAGCCTGATTATCCAGAAACAGTGGTGGTCAGCGCCCTGTGGCACATGGAACCCACCATCGACAGAGCCATTGCCGCGGTGAAGGCCGGAGAATTTAAGGCAGAGGACTACGGGATCTACAGCATGATGAAATATGGGGGATCCAGCCTCTCCGACTGGGGAACCTTTGCCGACAAGGTTCCGGCTGAACTGAAAGCTAAGGTGATGCAGCGGCAGGCAGAGATTCTGGCAGGGTCTTTTGTTGTAGCCATCGATGATAGCGAACCCAAGTCCACCCTCTGAAGCGCCTTTGGCCTTGAAGGTGGTGGGCATTACTAAGCGCTTTGGTGCTCTGCTGGCCAACGACCAGATTGATCTTGAGCTGCGGGCCGGGGAGATTCTGGCCATCTTGGGGGAAAATGGGGCGGGCAAAACGACACTGATGAACATCCTGTTTGGGCACTATGTTCCCGATCAGGGTCAGGTGTGGGTGTTTGGTCGGCCCCTCAAGCTGGGATCCCCGGCGGCTGCCCTGGCGGCAGGGATAGGCATGGTGCATCAGCATGTGGTCTTGGCCGATAATCTGTCGGTGCTGGACAACATTCTTCTGGGCACTCAGCCCCTGTGGCACCTGTGGTCTCGGCGGCGAGAGGGACGGCGGCGCATCCAAAAGCTGGCCGAGGAATTGGGGTTGGCCGTGGATCCCGAGGCCCTGGTGGGATCCCTGACCTTAGGGGAGCGGCAGCGGGTGGAGATCCTCAAGGTGCTGTATCGAGGGGCGCGGATCCTGATTTTGGATGAGCCTACGGCGGTGTTGACCCCACCGGAAATTGAGCCGTTTTTTCACACCCTACGGCAGATGGCCGGTCGCGGGCTGGGGATCCTGCTGATTTCCCACAAGCTCCAGGAGGTGATGCGCATCAGTGACCGGGTGATGGTGCTGCGCTCAGGGCGGGTGGTGATGACGGGCAAGACGGCTGAGATCCATCCCACAGCTCTGGCGGAAGCGATGGTGGGGCAGCGGTTGGCGGCGGTGGTCAAAGCCCCTTTGTCTCCGGGGGAGACGGTCTTAGAGTTGCAGCAGGTCTCCTGTCGGGTGGGGCAGCAGCATCTGGAGCAGGTTTCTTTGACGGTGCGGCGTCACGAAATCGTGGGTATTGCCGGGGTGGCGGGCAATGGGCAGGCCGTTCTGGCAGATCTGGTCTGTGGGGTGATCCGGCCCCACCAAGGTCATCTCCATCTGCATGGCCGAGTCCTGCGGCTGATCTCTCCTGCTGAGATGGTGCGGCAAGGCATGGCCCGGATCCCAGAAGACCGCCACAAAACTGGGCTGATTGGTTCCCTTAGCCTATGGGAAAACTGGGTCATCGAGCGCTATCGGGATCCCGAATTCTCGCGGTGGGGGATCCTGCGTCACCGGCAAATCTATCAGCAGGCTCACACCTGGCTACAGACCTACGACGTGCGGGGGCTCCAGAGGGGGGATCCCTGGCGGGCGCTCCAGATGCCAGTGCAACTGCTGTCCGGCGGAAATATGCAAAAAGTGATCCTCTCGCGGGAGCTGTGTCGGGATCCCCAGGTAATTGTGGCTCACCAGCCAACGCGGGGACTGGATCTGGGGGCTGTGGCTTACGTGCATGCCCAACTGCTGGCAGCAGCCCGGGCTGGAGCCGGGATCCTGCTCATTTCCGAAGACCTGGATGAATTGCTGAGTTTAGCGGATCGAGTGGCGGTGCTCTATCGCGGTCGGCTTTCCCCAGCAATCCCAACCCAAACCACAACGGTGACCGCCTTGGGGTTGCGCATGGCCGGGCAGGAGGTGGCTGATGCGTGTTGAACCCCGTTCCACGGTGCCCCTTTGGCTGATCCTGAGCGCGCCGATGGCAGCCATTGTCCTGGCTTTCCTCTCCTGTAGCCTGCTGATCCTGTGGACGGGATCCCCGGTTTTGGCAGCCTATGGAGCTTTGCTGCGGGGAGCGGTGGGATCCCCCTTTGCCCTGAGCGAAACTTTGACGCGGGCCATTCCCCTGATCCTGACGGGATTGGCGGTGGCGGTGTGTTTTCGGGCCAAGTTGTGGAACATCGGTGCGGAAGGCCAGTTTTATGGTGGGGCTCTGGCTGCCAGCCTCTTGGGCACCGCTGGGCTTTCGCTGCCGCGCCCGTGGTTGGTGCTGGTGCTGCTGCTGGCGGGCTGGATTGCCGGAGGGCTGTTGCTGTGGATCCCGGCCTGGCTCAAGACTCAGTTCCAGGTGGACGAAGTGGTGACCACCCTGCTGCTCAATTTTGTCATTCTTCTCGGGATCAGCTATCTCCTGGAAGGCCCCCTCAAAGATCCTCTGGCTCTGGGTTGGCCCCAAGGTCGTGCCCTTGTGGATGCTGCCCTACTGCCGCGGCTGATCCCCCGCAGTCGTCTCCACGCCGGTTTGATCATTGCCCTGCTCGCTGCCCTGGGGGTGTGGGGGCTGGAGCAGTTCACCGTTTGGGGCTTAGAAATGCGAGCCGTAGGCGCCAACCCAGAAGCGGCCAGGTTCCTCGGCATCCCAGTCCGGAGAGTTATTTTATATACCTCATTGTTGGGAGGTGGGCTGGCAGGCTTGGCGGGAGCTTGTGAACTTCTCGGGCTCAAGGGCTATCTCACCTTGGATTTATCCCCGGGCTTTGGCTACACCGGCATTGTTGTTGCCCTGTTGGCCCAACTGCATCCCTTGGGAGTGGTGGGGGCCGCAGTTTTCATTGCCGGGGTTTATGTGGGAGCCGATACCATGGGGCGTAGCTTGGGCGTTCCCACCTATCTTGCCGATGTCATTGTTGCTGCTGCCCTGCTGTGGATGTTGGTCTGCATGGGATTGGCCCGTTATCGTCTGCGCTGGGACTGAGCACCCGTGTCTGCACTCCTGAGTCTAATCAGCTTAATCAGCACCACCAGCTTCTGGGTGGCCACCCTGCGCATTGCCACTCCCTTACTCTTGGGCACTTTGGGCGAAGTCCTCTGTGAGCGGGCCGGCGTTCTCAATCTGGGCATCGAAGGGATCATGACCCTGGGGGCCATGACCGGTTGGCTGGTGGTCTATCAGGGATCCGGATTGTGGTGGGGCGTAGCCTTTGCTGCCGTCCTCGGTGCAGGTGTGGGCTTGATTCACAGCCTGTTGACCGTCCGCCTTGGGGTTTCCCAGCACGTCACCGGCATCGGCATCACCCTCTTGACCATTAATGCCGCCTATTTTGTCTATCGCATGGCCCTGCCCCAGGTCACCTCTCCTCCCAAAATCATCCCCTTCAGCCCTTGGCCGATCCCGGGTCTCTCCAGCCTGCCCTTTCTGGGAGAAACCCTGTTTACCCAGCCGCCCCTCACCTACCTCAGCCTTCTCCTGGTGCCCCTCATGGCCTACATCCTCTACCGAACTCCTCTGGGCCTCGCCGTGCGCATGGTTGGAGAAAATCCCCAGGCTGCCGCTTCCCAGGGGATCCCGGTCTATGCCGTTCGTACCGGAGCGGTGATGGTGGGCAGCGCTCTTATGGCCGTGGCCGGTGCTTTTTTAACCCTCTCTGCGTTCGATGCGTTTTTCTTCAATATCGTCAATGGGCGGGGGTGGATTTGCATTGCTCTGGTGGTTTTTGCCGCTTGGGATCCCTGGCGAGCCTTAGGAGGAGCGTTGCTGTTTGCCGGGTTTGATGCTTTGCAATTGCGCCTTCAGCAGCTTTGGGGTAGCCGGATCCCCTATCAGTTTTTCTTAATGTTGCCCTATCTGCTCAGTATTGTGGCGTTGATTTTGGTCTCTCGCCATGCCAAAGCGCCCCGCGCCCTTTTGATCCCCTTTCGCCCTGAAGAACGGATTTGACTACTGGACTTTCAAGAAGCCGAAAATTACTCCCATTGAGCCTTTGCCCTTGCCCCAGAAGCCTGTATGTCTTACGTCAAGACGATTGTCTGTTTCGCCAACTCCAGAAAAATGGCCGGTCGCTGTATTGCCGGCAAGGAATGGCAGAACGGAGAGCCAGGAGAATGGGTGCGTCCTGTCAGCAGCCGCCCGTCACATGAGGTCTCTGAACATGAGAGGTACTACGAGAGCGGTGGCGACCCAGAACTTCTTGATATTCTCTGTGTCTCTTGTGATACACCTCAGCCACTACCTCACCAGAGGGAGAACCACGTTATCAATCCAAAGCACCGCTGGAAAAAAGTTGGCCACCTGCCTTGGGAGGATATCAACAGTTGGCTAGACAACCCTGAGAATCTCTGGGGCACTGGCGAGAGCAGCTATGCTGGGTGGAACAACCGGTTAAGTGTCGGGCGAGAAAGCGGAGTTTCTCTTTACCTTGTACCGGTCGAGCATTTGCGTCTGTTGGTTGGTTACAAAGCACCAGGATACCCGAATTCTAAGCGTAGAGTACGCGGCGAGTTTGTATACAAGGGAGTAAAATACTGCATGGATGTTACCGATCCTGTGATTGAACGGGATTTCCTAATGGGCGAAGACGGTCAATATGACATCCCCGATCCGGTGCTGTGTGTTAGCCTTAGCGATCCCTACTTGGGCTATTACTACAAGCTGATAGCGGCTGTTCTCTACTCAGGTCGACCCATATGAAATCAGAGATCTACACGATTGGTCACTCAAACCACGAGATTGATTTTTTCATAGACTTACTGCGCCAGTACAACATCACCGGTATTGGCGACGTTCGCTCACGTCCATATAGCCTTTACGTCCCTCAATATTCACAAGAAAAGTTGAAAAGTGCTTTAGCGGCAGCAGGTATTGCTTACGTCTTTCTGGGCAAAGAATTGGGAGGACGTAGCGAAAATCCGAGCTGCTATGATCAGGGTAGGATTCAGTATGAACGACTGGCAAATGAGCCAGCCTTCCTCGAAGGGATCGACCGTCTGATCCAAGGTTCTAGTCGGTATCGGATCGCACTGATGTGTGCTGAGAAAGACCCTATTGAATGTCATAGATCGTTGCTGGTGGCGCGTAAACTTTTTCAAAGTGGGATTCCGGTCAACCACATCTTGGCCAATGGCTCTTTGGAGACTCATGAGGCTCTAGAATCTCGTCTTCTTGCCCTTTGCAAACTTCCAGAGGGGGACTTGTTTAGAAGTCGGGAAGAGTTTATAGCCGAAGCCTATCTCATTCAAGGCAGGCGTGTCGCCTATCGAGATGAGAAAATGTCAAAAAGTGATGAGCGGAGCGCGAGGCCATGAAGATATTTACAATAGGGTTCGCGAAGAAAAGCGCAGAACAGTTCTTTAATCGTTTAAAACAGCCTGGTCTAGTTCGAGTTGTTGATGCTCGACTTAACAATACCTCACAACTGGCAGGATTCACGAAAAAGAATGACCTAGAGTTCTTCCTTCACGAGATCTGTAAGCTTGGATACATTCATTTGCCAGAATTGGCACCGACCCAAGAAATTCTTGATGCTTATAAAGCTAGTGGTGACTGGTCTAACTACGAGAGACAGTTTTTGTCGCTGATGGCCGAGCGTCGCATTGAAGATCAAGTGGATAAAAGTATTCTCGATGGAGGATGTCTGCTTTGTAGTGAAGCTACACCTGAGCACTGTCATCGTAGGCTGGTTGCTGAATATTTGCGCAGAAAATGGGGTGATGTTGAAATCGTGCATCTATAAAAACCAAGAGCTGGCACTACGGCTTTTTCCGATTTATGCAGCTATTCCAAGTTGCAGCAGGGTTCTGGCAACACGGAGCGAAAGGGATGCCCAACTGATTTGGAAACTCTCTCACCGACAGCAAGCTCAATACAGGGATCCCCGCTTGGGCAGATCCAACACATTGACATCTTTGGGGTTGACCTTGAGCAGATGATGGGCGAGCAGGAAGCCTGTGATCGTCTGGGTTTGGCTGCCCCATGCGTACCTCGGTTGGGTCATGGAAGTATTCCGCCTACTTTTGTTCGGGAATGACCTTGGTTTGAATGTTGCACCCGTTGCTGATGACATCGCCGTACTGTTGCCCCCGCAACACTGGGCCAGTGTTTGCCGCCGTTGCTTTTGGATCCCAAGTTCCTGCGGGCAGCTAGCGTGTATGGTAGATGAAAGCTTGTTTTTGGGTCTTTCCCCGTCCCCATGCCCAGGGCTAGCACCTCTCGCCATCAGACCGACCCCCGCTTCAGCTCTGCTATCGCTCCACGACGCTTTCCCGAACAGGCCAAAGGGTTAAAGCCCCACCAACAAAAGCAACTGCAACGGCTTTACCAACTGCGCCTACCCCCCAACCGCCTGGTGACGGTGGAGTTTGCCCAACGGCTGGGATCCCTGACCCAAGAGTTGGAAGGCCGGCCCATCAGCGTTTACCTCAACCGGCGCGGCCAGGTGATCCGCGTAGGGGTGGGATCCCCTTTTGAAACCCAGATTCCCGCTTGGGAATTGCCCCGCCAGGGGGCCGAGCGCCTATCGGGGATCCGCTGCATCACCACCCAAATGGGGGAGGGGGGCCCCGGTCAAAAAGCGCTGACGGCCATGGCTTTGCAGCGTTTGGATGCCCTCATCACCCTTTCCGTGTCCAAGTCAGGAGGGCACCGACGCCGGGGAGGAGCGGCTACGGGCTTTGTTCACCGGGCCTATCTGGCCCATCTGCTGCCGGAGGGAGAGCGCCGTTGGCAGGTTTCTGAGCCTTTGCCTTTGGGGATCCTGGCAGAACAGGATCTGCAGGAGCTGGTGGCGGAGCTGGAGGATGGGTTTCGGCGCCAGTTGACCGCCCGCCAGGTGGATCTGGATCAGGATCGGGCCATCCTGGTGGGGCTGCAGGAGTCCGGGCAGAGCTACGAGGATCTCATGGATGGGTTGGCGGAGCTGAGCCGCCTGGTGGAGAGTGCCGGCGGACAGGTGCTGCAAGCCCTCTGGCAGAGGCGCGAAGGCCCCAATTCGGCCACGGTAATCGGATCCGGTAAGGTGCAAGAGCTGGCTCTGCTGGTCCAGGATCTGGGCGCTAACTTGGTGGTGTTCGACCGGGAACTCACCCCCAGCCAGGTGCGCACATTGGAAGAGGCGGTGGGGGTGCGGGTGGTGGATCGCAGCGAGGTGATCCTGGATATTTTTGCCCAGCGGGCCAGAACCCGGGCCGGAAAATTGCAGGTGGAGCTGGCGCAACTGCAGTATTTGCTGCCTCGCCTGGCCGGTCGAGGGCGCACCATGTCTCGGCTAGGTGGGGGCATCGGCACCCGTGGCCCGGGGGAAACCCAACTGGAAATGGAGCGGCGGGCCATCCAGCGGCGCATCAGCAAGCTGCGGCAAGAGGTGGAAGAGCTGCGCCGCCACCGCCAGCGGCTGCGCCAACGGCGCGAGGCATCCCAAATTCCTGTGGTGGCCCTGGTGGGCTACACCAACGCCGGCAAGTCCAGCCTTCTCAACGCCCTCACCCATGCTGAGGTGTACGCCGCCGACCAGCTCTTTGCCACCTTGGATCCCACCACGCGGCGGCTGGATCTGCCCAACCGGCAGGCGGTGCTGTTGACCGACACGGTGGGATTCCTAACCGAATTACCAGACCAACTGGTGGATGCCTTTCAAGCCACCCTGGAAGAGGTGACGGAAGCCGATGCCCTGCTGCATGTGGTGGATCTGTCTCACCCCAACTGGGAAGGACAGATCGAGGCGGTGGAAACCTTGCTGGACAAGCTGCCCTTGGCCACTGGTCCCCGCCAGCTGGTGTTCAACAAAATCGACCGCCTGGATCCCGAATGGGTAGAGGATGTGCGCCTGCTCTACCCGAAGGCCCTGTTTGTTTCCGCCGCCACCGGCCAAAACCTGGATCAGTTGCGCCACACCCTGGCCCAATTTGCTGCAGTTCTAAGCCCCAACCCCTTCGATAGTCAGGAACCCAGAGATCCCTAAAAGCATTCCATAAGGATTTCGCAACTTGCAAATTGCATTTATACCCCCTGTCAACATAAACATTCGGTTACATTGAGATCGAGATTGTTACCCGACTTAAAGTTAGGGAGAGAACATGGCCTCTACTGCAGTTGTACCTCAAGTCGCACCTCGCTTGGCCCCATCCCACCTGACGCTGCAAACTCTGCCTATCGGGGCCGACACCCTTGCCATTCGCTCCCAAGATTGGGATCGGGATCGATTTGACATCGAATTTGCTCTGGAAAATGGCACCACCTACAACTCCTTCTTGATTCGCGGCGAGAAGGTGGCCCTCATCGACACCTCCCACGAGAAGTTTCGCCAGTTGTACCTGGATTGCCTGCAAGGGATCCTAGATCCTGCCCAGATCGACTACCTGGTGGTCAGCCACACCGAGCCAGATCACAGCGGCCTGGTTGGGGATCTGCTGGAGCTGGCGCCCCAGATGACGGTGGTGGCCTCCAAGGTGGCCATGCAATTTCTGGAAGATCTGGTGCATCAAGATCTGGTGCATCGGCCCTTCCAGCGGCTGGTGGTGAAACAGGGAGATCGCTTGGATCTGGGCAAGGGGCATGTCCTGGAATTTATCTCTGCCCCCAACTTGCACTGGCCCGACACCATCCTCACCTACGACCACGGCACCCAGATCCTTTACACCTGCGACGTGTTTGGGATGCACTACTGCGACGATTTCGCCTGGGACGAACATCCCCACCTGTTGCAGGCCGACTTCAAGCTCTACTACGACTGCCTCATGGGGCCCAACGCCCGCTCGGTGTTGTCCGCCCTGAAGCGCATGGAAGCCTTGCCTCCCATCGCTGCCATTGCTACCGGCCACGGCCCCCTACTGCGCCATCACCTGTCCGACTGGGTGGGGCAATATCGCACCTGGAGCCTCGAGCAGGCCAAAGCCGAGCGCCTGGTGGCAGTGTTCTACCTGTCCGGCTATGGCCAGGCGGAAACCTTGGCTCAAGCCATTGCCCGTGGGATCCAAAAAACCGGCATCCAGGTGGAGCTGGCAGATTTGCGGCTGGTGGATGCCCACGAGGTGCGGGAGCTGATGAGCTTGGCCGCCGGTGTGGTGATAGGCATGCCGCCCCAATCAGGGCCTGAGGCCGCCACCACTCAAGTGCTGCTGAAAACCCTTTTGGCCTCTGCCCACAGCAAGCAAGGCTTTGGTCTGTTTGAGTCGGGCGGCGAAGATGATGAGTCGGTGTACCTCTGCCGCAACACACTGCAAGAAATCGGCGCCAAAGAGGTGTTTGCCCCCATTCTGCTCAAGCAGCCTGCTGGCGAGGCCCTGCTGCAACTGGCCGAAGAAGCAGGTACCGACCTGGGGCAGTGGCTGACCCGGGATCGCAGCATTCAGCAGATGAAAGCCTTGGATGCCGACCTGGATCGCGCCCTGGGCCGCATTAGCAATGGCCTCTACATCATCACTGCCCGCAAAGGGCAAGCCACCAGCGCTATGCTCGCCTCCTGGGTAGCCCAAGCCAGCACCGATCCGCCGGGGATCAGCATTGCGGTGGCCAAGGATCGGGCCATCGAATCCTTCCTGCAGGTGGGAGATACCTTCGTGTTAAATGTGCTGCAAGAAGGCCATTACCAACCCTTGATGCGCCACTTCCTGAAGCGATTTCCACCGGGAGCCGACCGCTTTGCCGGGATCAAGACCTACCCTGCTGCCAACGGATCCCCCATCTTGGCCGATGCTTTGGCCTACCTGGAGTGCCGCGTGGTGAGCCGCCTGGAAACCAGCGATCACTGGGTGGTGTACAGCACCTTGGAAGCCGGTCGGGTCTCCAGCCCAGAGGGCCTTACTGCCATCCACCACCGCAAGGTGGGGAATCATTACTAATACTGATAGTGAGCAGTGAGAAGAGAGAAGTGAGAGATAATTTCTCACTCCCAGCCCTTCTCCCTGGGGAAGCTGGGATCCCTGTAGCGAACAGACTCACAAAAACTTCAATAGGACTGCCGATAGACCAACCCACTGGGATGTAGGAAGAAGGGGCTGTCTTCTCCCAGGCGGATCCCGATCTGCTCCAGCTGTTCCCCTTGGCGGGTCGCAGGCCTCGCGGGGAGCCCCTCTGTTCCCTGTTGAATCCTTTGGGATCCCTGCTGGGCTGGCCGATAAGGGACGCTGCCCAAACCCGAAGAGAGGGGATCCGAGGGGGCATACCTCTGTCGCCAGCGCTGGTAGGGGCTGACTTGGATCCCTGCCTTGTCCATCTGGGTTGTCGAGAGGGCAGAGGCAGGTGCTGACACCTCTGACAACTGCAGTGAAGAGGGCGAAAGGACGACCACCGGGCATGGCTCAGCTTGTGCCCAAGCCCCCGGCGCAAAAACCCAGGCAAGCCAGCAAAAGAAGATGGCACACCGCATGGGAAGATCCCTCCATAGGCCCAACCCAGTCGTCTCTCAGGCCATTTTCTGAAGAGGCAGGACTGAGAGCACAGCTCCCATCTTGCCGATGCCGACTTGAAGGCCGGGTGCTCGGGATCCCCCCAGTTGAGTGATCTCGATCAGATCAGCAGACCTACTCTAGAAATGGAGTCTAAAGCCCTGCTCTACCGCTGCGCAGTTTGCCTTGGCTTAGCCAGCCAGTAGAGCAAGGAGCATGTCATGAAACCGCGGATTTGCCAGGATAGTCTGCGCTGCTGACCCGTACATAGGCGTGCCAAGCCAAGTCCAGCAGGCCATCCAACACCGCTGCAGCCACTGCCGGGCCTCCTTTGCGTCCCTCAGTGCGGATGTGGGGCACCATGGAATCGGCTAGCTCCTGCTTGGCTTGCACCACGTTCACAAACCCAGCCGGCGTGGCGATGACCAGAGCAGGGGCCACCTCCTTCTTTCTAATCAGCTGCACCAAGGTGGAGAGGGCAGTCTGGGATTGGCCAATCACAAAGATCGCCTCAGGGTAGCGTTGGGCCAGGGTTTCCAAGCCCCAAGCGGAGCGGGTCTTGTCCCTTTGGGGGCGGGTAATGGCTTCGCTGCTGCAATAGATGGGGTTGGAAAAGGTGTTCTGAACAGCCCAGGCAATGCCCACCTGTACCATCGGCTCATCGACCACAATGGTGGTACGCGCTGCCAGAGCCGCCGCTCCGGCCTGTAAGGCTTCGTTGCCAAAACGGATGAGGTGCAAGTACTCGAAGTCAGCAGTAGCATAAATAACCCGACGAACCACCTCATACTCAGCAGGAGAAAGCTCGTGCTTGCCCACCTCCTGGTCGATGATCATCAAACTCTCTGCATCGGTTACATGCCACTCCATCGATCCCAGACCCCGCCCGCCGTTTATCCTCAGTAATGACAGGATTGTACCTGCAGAGGCTCCAATGGGTGGGAAAAACCATCGCTCAACCTGGGGGCCAGCCCATCCCCCGACCGCCCAGAACGTGAATGTGGAGATGAAAGACGGTTTGCCCGCCGTCTTCTCCTTCGTTGATCACCAATCGGTAGCCTTTATTTAAACCTGCCTCGGCAGCCACCCGCTGAGCGGTCAGCAGGAGATGTCCCAGCAATGCCTCATGTTCGGGCTTGGCCTGGGAAATGCCGGGGATGGGCTCTTTGGGCACCACCAAAATGTGGACAGGGGCTTGGGGGGCAATATCTTTGAAGGCCAGGGCTCTATCGTCTTCGTAAACGATTTGTGCAGGGATCTCCCTGCGAATAATCTTGCCGAAAACTGTGTCGCTCATGGGTGCTCACAAATTAGTTCTGCCCTTAGCCTACCTGCTAACCGCACATTCTCCCACCCAGGTGGCGAGAGTGGCGCTCGGCACCTACTGCTTCAGCAGCCATTCAAATTCCTGCCGCAGTGATTGAATATGCCCCACTCGCGAGACCAACAGCGCATCTCGCCCGGCATCGCGAAAACGAGAGCGCCACATACTGACCAAATCGGGGTTGCTGCACCAAAAGCGGATAACAGCGTCGACCAACTGATCCAAGTCCCAGCCGCGCCGGGCCGGCACTTCCTCCACGGATCCCAGCA
Organism: Synechococcus sp. R5-15; assembly: GCF_047462035.1. Taxonomy (NCBI): domain Bacteria; kingdom Bacillati; phylum Cyanobacteriota; class Cyanophyceae; order Synechococcales; family Synechococcaceae; genus Synechococcus; species Synechococcus sp. R5-15. Next base: position 15,486 of record NZ_JANSIK010000135.1, read on the forward strand.
ACGCATCGAGGGTGCAGGAGCTGGTACCCAGGTATTCCACCCCACAGGGCCGCTGGGCCAGCTTCTGTTGCTGATGAAAGAACTGTAGAGCAGGGGCGATGCCGATGATCTCGAAGGTGTAAACCATGTTGCTCCGCAACGCTGACGCGACTGGGCTCAGTCCTACAGAGTTTTTTGCGAAAGATTCTAAAAAGGGGGCTAGCAGTCTCAAAACCAAATCAAGGTTGGGATCCCTTCCCAACTGCCGTCGATCTCTGATTAGGCATTGATTATACCCAACTTGGGCAAGCTGCCAAGCCGGAAAAAACGCTGCCCTGCTGACGCGAGCGGCAGATAGAGACCTTATTGAGGGATCACGGCGACAGCGCTATTGCCTTGGTGTCCGGTGCATTTAGCTAGACCGCCGGGGAGCCCCGCCCTCTGTGTATCAGCGTGAGTGCGGGAGTATGTCACTGCTGCAGGGATCCTATCCAAGTTGGTATTGTGTTTTGGGTCTTTTCTTGAGTGGGGGGGAGTTGAAACTGAATGCGCGGCTGCCCTACCCCATACGTGAGGGTGTAGCTCCACTGCAGGCAGCGCAGCCACAGGCGGGGGTAACGCGCTTCCAGCCAGGGCTGCAGGCGACGCAGCAGATTTGGAAGCCAGCCCCTGAACAAAGCAGAGGTCAAGGCCAGGCCGGTATAGCTGAGGTAGGTGGGCAGCCACTGGGCAAAGCCTTTGGCCCCTACGGCCTCCCAGATCCACAGCAGCAGCCGTGGGTTTTGCAGGGCAGCTTTGATGGCCATGCGGTTAAACGCCAGCCAGCCGGCCCGGTCTTTGATGAAATCGTCCACCACCTCCGGCGGCTCGGTGGCGAGAATGCCGAAAAAGCTGTTGAGAGTGGCATTGATGCGCTCGGGGGGCAGCACCTTGCCGGTGGGCACCATCATCCCCCGCGAGAAGAGCCAGGTGACGGCCGAGTTGCCCTGGTAGGCCCGGATCTGGGCTAAGTCCGCCGCCCTGAGCAGGTCGTGGCGCAGCGCCGTATCCAGCAGATCGCACAGGCGGGGGCAATTGCGCACCAGGGATCCAAAGCCGGTAAAGCTAAGGGGCGATTGCATAGCCGCCGCATCCCCAATGAGCAGCACCCGGTCAAAGGGTTCCGAGGACTCCGCCCCGCCGCCGCGAACAGGGTGCCGGGGCTGGCCAAATCGTCCGGGGATATAGCCGAAGGTCGCTTTTTTCCACTGCAAGCGCTCCGGGTCGCAGCGGCGGTATTCCGGCAGAATGGTGAAAAAATCTTCGTACAGTTCCAGCAGGGATCCGGGGTTTTCCGGATGCACCTGGTGGTAGTGGAACAGATAAAAGGTAAGATCTTCGCCTGGGCCGGGGAACAGCTCCCAAATAAGTTGCCGACCGCGGCTGATGTCCCCGTGGCTGGCCAGAATGTCCCCAAACTGGGGATCCCATACCCCTGGCTCAAACCCCCCCGCAATGGTAGCCCCCACCGTGGGGCAGACGCTATCAAAAGCCCGATGGCGGTAAAGCTGCTGGGCAATGGGAGAGACTGTTCCCATAGCATCCACCACAAGGCGGGATCCCAGCCGAAACTCCTCGCCGGTGGGCAAATCCTTCAAAACCAGCGTGACGCCTTGTTCGCCAACATAGGCCCGCTGAAACTCGGTGCGCTCGTAGATAGCTCCCCCGCAGGAAGTGAGAATTTGGCCACAGAGCTGCAATAGCTTTTCCGCGTCAATGGCCAGATTGAGTACCGTCGGCGTGTGCAAAACGGGAGCGCGAACCGGGCTATTGCCGTCAAAAAACTTGTTGAACCCATCCGTGTATTCCCGCAGGATCAAGCTCTCCATCTGCTCGGCGCTCAAAAGGCCCAAATCCACCAGGGTTTGCAGCTCCCGCCGGGAGATGTTCCACTCGCGGTTCATGCGGCCAAAAGGGAGTCGCTCCACCAAGGCCACGCGGTAGCCCAAGCGAGCCATGGCCGCTCCATAGATGGCTCCCAGCGCTCCTCCCACGATGGCCAGATCCCACTCCACCGGGGCCGGCTCAGGGCCAGGCTGGCGAAACAAGACCGGCTGAGCAGGGCGGTGGGCTGCGTGGCAATGTTGCACTTCTTCCCGCCAGCGCTTTTCCCACCAGTACACCCGCTGCAGGTCAAATTCTCCATTGGGGATCCGCCGAAAATACTTCACCGTTTGCGGGTAGAAAGGCTCAAGCTGATCGAAGATGGATCCCCGGTTCAGGTCGATCTGGGGCAACTGCGGGTAGCGGTGGGGAAATTGGCTTTGAATGGCCTGTTCCAGCTCTCCCAGCCAGCGAGCTTGGCGGGGGAAGGGCTGTTCCGACCACTGGAACACCTTGAGATAGGTAGTGTTCAGCCCCGACCACAAGAAAAGGGCCAGCTCAGCGCCGGATCCCTGTAGGCGCAGGCCCGTGGGGGTAAGAACCTTCTGGCTGCCTTGGGGCAGGGGGATACACTCCTGTAGCCAGCGCAGCACTTGAGCACTATCGGGGCAAGGGATCTCGCGGTAGTAAAGGGAAGTAAGCACGGCGCCGAGATAAGAAACCGAGCAAATCTTTACCCATTGTGACATGAGGGGATCCCTCCCCTTTGCCGATCCCGGGGATCACCCTCTACCCAGTTGTTCCCCCAGCTGCAGATCTGCAGGGGTGTTGCAATTGGTGAGCATCCTCTCAAGGGACTCCGTCCCGCTGTCGGGAACAGTCAGGGGCAGGATGGCTGTTGGCACCTGGGACAACCAGCCCTGAAAGGATCTTCCTCCTGCCTGCAAGAAACTCTCCAGAGAACCTAGCTGCGCCAGGCGATAGAAGCCACACAGGGGCTCCCAGCCCCGCTGACTTTTGGGCAGGGCGGCCACCGTCTGAGGGGGCAGGGTGGCAAGGCGCTGTCGCCAATCCCCAAGAACCTGCTCCTGCAAGCAGGGCAGATCGCAGGCCAGCAGCAGGATCCACTCCGGGGGAGCAGCCAAGGTTTGTAGCCGCCGGATCCCCTCTTGAAAGGCCAGCAGCGGGCCTCGGTGTTGCTCCGCAATGCTGTCCCGACCACGTGGGTCTTGCCCGACCAGGGGGGGAACGTTTTCCCGCCAGAGGTGCCAACCGGGATCCACCACCGGCGCATAGCGCTCCGGCCAGGGGGTGAGGATGTAAACCGCGTCGGCGCAGGCTGCTGCCACCTGAGCCACCCGTCGCAGCAGGGGGATCCCATCCCAAAGCACCAAGGCTTTGTCGGATCCCATGCGGCGGCTGTTGCCCCCGGCCAAGATCAGAGCCACGACCGCAGGCGGGGAATCTTCAGGCATTTTGGACATCCAGTTTTCCACAACGAGCAGCAGGTATTTGTGGAGGAATAGGATAGGGATCCCATCCTCTCCTCACTCTAGCCGCTATGTCTGAGCCCTCTGGTCGTCTGGTTTGGAACCACTCCACCCACATCTCAGGGTTGATCCCTGTTTTGGAACGCCTGACCCGGCAGGCGGGCATTAAAACCGTGACGCCGGGTGCTCTGTCCTGCAGCCGTGGGCGGATCCCCCAGTTGCAGTTGCGGGTTTCGGTGCCGATCCGGGGCGGGTACAAGCTGGTGGCCCGCAAGGGAAGCAGCGTGCAAGAGGTGTTTGTGGTAACGGATCTCAGCCAAACCGAGCTAGAGGCGGCTATTCTCCGCTGTTTGTAGTCAACTGTTTGTAGTCAACCGAGCCTCGTTATTGCTCCGCAACGCTGTCCCGACCCAGAACTTCGTCCTGCTGGGGCAAATGGCACATCAGTTGAGGATGAGTTAGCTATGTCTCGTGCTAGTCTCAAGCCCGCCCGTATCAGCGCTGTTTTACCCGGATCCCTGGCAGCAGAAGTGGGCATCCAACCTGGAGAGGCCCTGGTCAGCATCAACGGCGAACGCCCCCGCGATCTCATCGACTACCGCTTCCTGATCGCTGAGGAGTGTGTAAGCCTGGAGATCTTGAATAGCCAAGGGATCCCGCGCACAGTTGAGCTGGAGAAGGGAATCGACGAGGATCTGGGGCTAGAGTTTGAGACAGCCCTGTTCGATGGCCTGATCCAGTGCGCCAACGCTTGCCCCTTTTGCTTCATCGACCAACAACCTCCGGAAATGCGGGCAACGCTGCACCTCAAGGACGACGACTACCGCCTCAGCTTTTTCTACGGCAGCTACCTCACCCTCACCAACTTGCCTGCTGCCGAATGGGAGCGCATCGCTCGCCTGCGCCTTTCTCCCCTCTACGTGTCAGTGCATGCTACCGACCCGGAGCTGCGCAGCCGCTTGCTCAAAAACCCGCGGGCTGGCCTGATTTTGGAGCAGTTGGCCTGGTTTCGCCAGCATCGCTTGCAACTGCACGCACAGGTGGTGGTCTGCCCAGGCTGGAACGATGGGGATCACCTCACCCGCACACTCCTCGATTTGGCCGCCTTTCGCCGGCCCGTAGACGGGATCCCCACCGTCCTCTCGGCAGCAGTGGTGCCGGTGGGGTTGACGCGCTTTCGCCCCCCTGGTGATGAGCTGGTTCCTGTCGATGCGGCCAAGGCCCGAGAAGTGATCCAGCAGGTGGAAACTTTGCAGGTCGGGTTTCGGCAAACATTGGGATCCACCTTTGCCTGGCTGGCCGATGAGTGGTATCTGCTGGCGGGGTGGGAACTGCCCCCGGAAGAGCACTATGAAGATTACCCCCAACTGGGGAATGGCGTGGGATCCCTGCGGCTTTTCCTCAGCCAGTTCGAGCAGCTCAAACTGCCGCCTGAGCTCCCTTCTCCCCTCAAGGTTCTGTGGGTGGTGGGCAATGCCGTAGAGCAAGCCTTCCAGCCTGTGGTGGAGCAGATGAACCGCATCCGCGGGCTGCAGTTGGATCTTTTGCCTATTGCCAGCCAATTTTGGGGACAAACCCTGACGGTAACCGGGCTGCTGACGGGCCAAGATGTCTTGAATGCCTTGAAATCGGTTGAAAACTTGGCGGCCTACGATGGGCTGCTGCTACCTCAGATTGCCCTTAAGGATGGGGAGCGCTTTTTGGACGATCTGACCTGGCAAGAGGTGCAGGCCCAGGTGGGGATCCCGGTGGTGCGGGTGGACGGCGGGCCGGCAGGCTTGGTGCAGGCGGTGCAACAGCTAGAACAGGGCTATGCCTACGGCACCCTGTGTTGTTCCGCAACGCTCGGGCGAAGGGAAACTGCACCGCTGACGCGACCAAGAACAGCTTTGAGCCGAGGATCCTGAGGCGATGCAGAGGTTGCGGCGAGGATTGCTTCTGCTGCTTTGGGTGGGGCTGGGGATCCTGGCCATCACGGCTTTGGCCTCTTTCTATGTAGATCTGGCTTGGTTTGCCGAGCTGCATGCTCTGCCGGTGCTGTGGACGCGGGTGATTGCCCGCTGGGGGCTGGGCCTGGGCGCTTTCCTCTTTGCCCTGGCGGTGACGGGATCCAACATCTGCTCCTGCTGGCGGGGGGCAACCTTGGCTGGGGCCTGGGCGATTGCCACAGGTTTGAGTGTTTTCTTTGCTTGGTCTCTTTCCAATCACTGGTTCACGCTGTTGCTCTGGCTGAACCAGGGGCCCGTCGGGGAGTCGGATCCCATTTTCAACCGCGATCTCAGTTTTTTTCTCTTCAGCCTGCCTTTCTGGGAGACGCTGCAGCAGTGGTGCTTCAACCTGGTGCTGCTCACCTTGATTGCCGTTGTCCTCATCTACTTGGTGGAGCTGGGGCTTTCCGAGCAACGGCTGACCTTGGCCCTCTCTCTCTATGCCCAGCGGCACCTGCTGATCTTGGGGGGATCCCTGTTTCTCATTCGCGCCTGGGGCCATTGGCTGGAGCGCTACGAGCTGCTCTATTCCACCCGCGGCGTTGTGTTTGGGGCCGGTTTTGCCGATGTGCATGCAACCTTGCCGGCCACGACCTTGATGAGCGGGGTGGCGGGCTTGACGGCAGTGGGGTTCTGGGTTTTGGCCCGCCAGGGGATCCGCCTCAACCTTCCTTTCCTCAAGTCCTGGTGCCCTTCCTGGGCCAGCTCTCTCCTGGCGCCGGCCATCCTCTGGGGGGCCTACCTGGGGTTTGGGCTGCTAACCACCCAACTTTATCCCCAACTGGTGCAGACCTTCTTGGTCACCCCCAACGAGCTGGAGCTGGAGCGCCCCTACATCGAGGACAACATCCGTTTTACCCGTGCTGGCTTTGGCCTGGCCGATGTCGAAGTCCAACCCTTCCCGGAAGGGGGATCCCTGACCTGGGAGATCCTGCAGCAGAATCAATCCACCCTAAGCAACGTGCGCCTCTGGGATGCGGATCCCCTATTGGCCACCTACCGCCAACTGCAAGAAATCCGCCCCTACTACCAATTTCCCTATGTGAATGTGGATCGCTACCGCATTGGGGGAGAATTGCGCCAAGTTATGCATGCCGCCCGCGAGCTGGACTTTGCCCAGGTGCCCCCCGCCGCCCAAACCTGGGTTAACCGGCGGTTTTTTTACACCCACGGCTATGGCCTCACCCTCAGCCCGGTGAATGTGGTGACCCCTGAGGGCCTGCCGGATTTTTTCCTATCGGATATCCCGCCGCGGGTTTCTCCTCGCTACCCTGAGGTGGCCTCCGTCTTGCGGGTGGAGCAGCCGGCCCTCTACTATGGCGAGCTGACCACCACCGATGTTTTCGTGGGCGCTGAGGCGCGGGAATTGGACTACCCTGCAGCAGAGCGCTATGTGTACAGCAGCTACCGGGGCAGCGGTGGCGTGCCCATTCCCCACCTCTGGCAGCGGTTTCTCTACGCCTGGCATTTTGGCGATCTGCGCATCCTTCTCAGCCGCGAGCTGTCTTCTGCCACCCGCTTTCTCTATCGCCGCCAAATCCGCGAGCGCATCCGTCGGGTGATGCCCTTTTTGCTCTACGACCGGGATCCCTACCTGGTCATTCAAGGCGGCAAGCTCTACTGGTTTTTCGATGCCTATACCACCAGCAGCCGCTACCCCTACTCGGAGCACCTGCCCGGCTTTCCCTTCAACTACATCCGCAACTCGGTCAAGGCGGTGATGGACGCCTACAACGGCAGCATCGATTGGTACATTGCCGACCCTCGGGATCCCCTCATCCAAGCCTACGCCCGCATCTACCCCACCCTCTTCAAGCCTCTGGAGGCAATGCCGGAGCCGCTGCGGCAACACATCCGCTATCCCCAAGACCTCTTCCGCCTGCAAGCGCAGCAGTTTGCCACCTACCACATGACGGATCCCCGCCTCTTCTACAACCGCGAGGATCAATGGCAGATCCCCGGCCAGTTCCGCAATCGACGGCGCATTCCCATGCAGCCGCAGTATCTCATTCTCACCTTGCCGAGGGATCCCCAAGGGGTTGCAAACCACACTCCTGAGTTCGTCCTCCTCTCCCCCTATGCCCCTGTTAACAAGCAGAACATGGTGGCTTGGATAGCGGCCCGCTGCGACGGGGAAAACTACGGCAAGCTGCTGGTCTACGAATTTTCCAAGCAACGCCTCATCTATGGCCCGGAACAGGTGGAAGCACGGGTCAATCAGGATCCCTTAATCTCCGAGCAAATTTCCCTCTGGAACCAGCATGGGTCGCGGGTGAACCTGGGCACGCTGCTGGTCATTCCTATCGAGACTTCTTTGCTCTATGTTCAGCCCCTCTACATCGAAGCAGAACAGGGCCGCTTGCCTCAGCTCACCCGGGTGATCGCTGCCTACGAAGACCGGGTGGTGATGGAACCGACTCTCGGCCAGGCCTTAGAAGCCCTCTTTCTGCCGAGGGGCAGCCGATAGAGAAAGGGATCCCCTCCTCATTTTTGAGGCAGGTAGTTGACGAAACTTAACGGATGTTTTAAGTTTAGGTTGTCAATCTTCGCGCTTCCTTAGGGAAGTT
>NZ_JANSIK010000136.1:0-3199 GCF_047462035.1 Synechococcus sp. R5-15
TCGGAGGCTCATCCTCGTTCGGAGGCTCATCCTCGTTCGGAGGCTCATCCTCGTTCGGAGGCTCATCCCCCAGTGCTAGAGTCGTCGTAAGTGTTAGTGTTGGAGTTGGCGTAGATGTCAGTGTAGGCACTATCGTCCCACCGCTTCTGCCGTCAGCGCTGCCGGTCAGTCCTAGACAGGCTGCTCCTAGACTCAAGGCCACAAGAGTTGTAACTGCTTTTTTCTTCATCGCTCTCTCACTCGTCATCACTATCGGACTTGACTTTAGTTTTTATCGACCTGTCTTGCTGCAGTGTACTCCAGTCCAATTGCTGTTCAGGACGCTTCTGTGCCGAGGCAATTTACAATTATTGTAATAAACCTTGGCTTAGCTGGCAAACTCCAACTAGGGAATAGCTCCTTCAGACTTGCTCTTAGGTACCTTGCTTGTAAGCACAAAATCTGGCGCTCCAAGCCAACTTTCAGAACCTCGCCTATGCCGCTCGAGCCAGCAATGTTCACACAACGTTGGAAAGGGAGGAGAATTGAAAAGCATTCGGCCTTTGTGGAGATTGGCTTGTGCATCCAATTGGGATGGGATCCCTGGCTAGCTTTATCGCCGGCTTGGCGACGGGGCTGGGGGCTTTGCCGGCCCTTTTTCTTCCCTCGCTCTCCGAAAGGGTACAAGGGATCCTGCTGGGGTTTGGGGGTGGGGTGATGTTGGCGGCCACCTCTTTTTCCCTGCTGGTGCCGGGCACCGAGGCAGCCATGGCGCTGGGGTATTCCCCATTTGGGGCGGCTGTGGTGATGGTGGCAGGCCTGTTGTTGGGGGCGATCTTCCTGGAGAGTGCCCACCGCTTTTTTCCCCACGAGCACTTTTTCAAAGGGGTGGAAGGGGAGAACCGCGCCCATTTGAAGCGGATTTGGCTGTTCATCATTGCCATTGCCCTGCACAATTTCCCGGAAGGCTTGGCGGTGGGGGTGGGATTTGCCACCGGCCAAGTCGGCGATGGGTTGGCGTTGGCGTTGGGGATCGGCTTGCAGAACATGCCAGAAGGGCTGGTGGTGGCTTTGTCACTGGTGGGCCAGGGGTACTCGCGGCTGTTCGCTTTTGGCATCGCCCTGCTGACCGGACTGGTGGAGCCCATCGGCGGGATCCTGGGAGCAACGGTGGTCTCTCTGGCGCAGCCCCTACTACCCTGGGGCATGGCTTTTGCGGCGGGGGCGATGTTGTTTGTCATTTCCGATGAGATCATCCCTGAGTCGCACCGGCAGGGGTTGGAGCGGGAGGGCACCTTTGGGGTCATCAGTGGGTTTGTGGTGATGATGTTGCTGGATATCACCTTGGGCTAGCAAGGGATCCCGTCGCGAAGTGGAACGGAGTTTTATATGTTGAGTAACGAACCCTTTTTGTGGCGAGGAGCAGGGGAACACGCCTGTCTGCTGCTACATGGATTGGGGGGCGGTGTTTACGAGTTGCAATGGCTGGCAGAGCGGCTGTTGGCGGCTGGCCTGACGGTGCAGGGATTTAACTATCCCGGCCATGACAGTGCTCCGCATCGCTTACACGACCGCCGGTCTGCCCACATGCCCCCTTCCCGCTGGACGGAGTGGTACGGGCGGGCTTTGGAGCATTATCTGGCTTTGCAGCAGGAGTATCCCCGCGTTTCCTTGGTGGGCTTTTCCACCGGCTGTCTGCTGGCTTTGCACCTGGCTTTTGCCCATCCCATCCATAAATTGGTGCTGCTGGCGCCATTTTTCGCCATTCGCCACCGCTGGTACTATCTTTTTCGCCCTGAGCAGTACCTGAACAGCCTGGGTTGGCTATTGAAGGAGGTGCCCCGCCTCAGCTTGCCGATTCGGGATGGGGACGCTCGAGCCTTGGCAGAAAGAACGGCCTATTTCCGCAGCTTTAATCTGTCGGCGGTGCGCAGCGCTCTGGAGCTGATCGAGCGGGTCAAGGGAGAGGTGGCTGGCATCCGGGTTCCCACTCTGATCCTGCAATCTCGCCAAGATACAGTAGTGGATCCTGAACAGGCAGCGTGGCTCTATCAAGAGCTGGGATCCGAGGAGAAGATCTTGTCTTGGCTGGAGCACTCCGACCACATCCTCACTTTGGACTGCGAGCGGGAAACGGTGTTTGCCCAGGTTTGCGCCTTTCTCAAACGGGATCCTTCTGCGCCCGGATCAGCGTAACCCGCTGCCAAGCACCGCGGGCATCGTAGTCCCGGATCAAACGCAAGAGACAATGGCAGTCTTCCGGCTGCGGAAACCAGCTCAGGCTCACCGAAAAGCTGCGATCCCGGTGGGCGGTAGGGATGGGCAAGGGATCCGGCCCGCCAATCCACAGCCCTCCCGGCAAGGGATCCCAGTTGCTCAACCACTCTGCCCCCAAGCAGTCCACCTCGGCTTCGGCAAACCGGCCCTCGGCAACCGCAAAGCTCTGGGCGATCCCCCGCCATCTCCCCTGGAGGCAGGCTCTCAGCTGCTCTCTGCTCAGGGGTGCACAGTCTGCAACGGGATCCAAAGCTTGGCCGCGCCGCTCCAGGATCGCGGTTACCTCTACCAGACGACCTTGGGCATCCCACTGTTGCACCAGCCGCGCCTTGCGATCCCCCCAGAGAAAGCCCTGCTCGACGGCAAAATCACTAAACGGCGCCAGCTGCAGCCGCCCATTGGAAAAAGATCCATCGGGGAAAAAGCGCAATCCCGGCGAGAAATCCTGGTAGACCCAGCTCTGGGAGCTTTCGGGAGTGGGGGATCCCTGTAGGGGGTAGTAGGCGTTGGTTTGGCGGATCGCGCTCCCTGCCGCCGGACTTCCTGAAGAAGAGGATGGAGCCAAGGCCTCAAAGGTGATGAGGCTGCGCTTTTGGCCCCCCAGCTCCCAGCCGCCGGCGGTGGGTCGATAGTTGGAGAAGAGGCCGTGCCACACTCCCAGGTGGAGAGCCAGACATTGTTTTTGGGTTTTCATGAAGCAATGTGAAGCTAAGATTGTGAGGACGTAACGCTGGAGAGCAAGACCTATGGGGAAGAAGCTCCGAGGTGGCATTTTAGTAAACTACCCGACCCTGACTGCTTCGCAGTACAGGGCGGGCTTTCGGCAGCCCTGCAGTTGGCAAGCCAACCACGGACCTCTAGGCTGGTTTACGACAGCCCCCAAAAGCGCAATCACCTTCGCACCGTTAAAATCCGCATCCCCTTCCCAACCGCAGTGCCCGCA